>NZ_RZPH01000520.1:0-4164 GCF_004022825.1 Mesorhizobium sp. M7A.F.Ca.CA.004.04.2.1 | reverse complement strand
AGCCGGTCCATGTCGGCGACTGCGTCAGTCTCCGAGGCGCGGTACTGGCTGGTCCAGCGCGCCAGCTGGCGCTCGAAATAATTTCCCGGCCGCCCGAAATCGCCGAGCCCCACTGTCCCGACATCGATCTCGTGCAGCGCCGCGAGGGTTTCGTTCATGGCATCATATATGGCGGCGCGTTCTTCGTTGTCGCCTGCCTCCGGCAGGGCCGGATCCCAGAAAATGCGGCCGTCGAGGAAATCCATCACGTAGAACATGCGGCCGATGGGCGAGTCTTCCGCCGACAGATGCAGCATGGCAGGCACGGGCACGGCGGTGCCGGCAAGCGCGCTCATCACCCTGAATTCGCGGTCGACCTGATGCGCCGATTTCAGCAATTGCCCCGGCGGCTTGGCGCGCAGCACGTAACGGCCGCTTGCCGCCGTCAAAAGGTAGGTCGGGTTCGATTGGCCGGATTTGAACTTCTCGACTGCCGCAAGTCCGGAAAAGCCCGGTATGTTCGCCTCGAGATAAGGCGCAAGCGCTGCCTGGTCGAGAACGGGATCACTCATGCCGTCTCGGGCTGGCGTTCGATCAAGGTCAGCGTCAGCCAGCGCGCGGTCAGTGCCGGCTTCTTCGAACCCTCGATCTCGATCGTCACGTCATGCGCGGTCTGCACCCAGCCCGACGGCCGAACCTTGACATCGGCCAGCACGAAACGCGTGCGGATGCGCGCGCCGGTCTTCACCGGCGCCAGGAAGCGCAGCGAATCGAAGCCGTGGTTGACGCCCATCTTGCCGTTTTCCAGCGGCGGCATGGTCTCGAAGGTCATCGCCGACAACAGCGACAGCGACAGGAAGCCGTGCGCGATGGTGCCGCCGAACGGCGTTTCGCGCATGGCCCGCTCCGGATCACAGTGGATGAACTGGTGGTCGTCGGTGGCGTCGGCGAACTGGTCGATCATGCGTTGCGTGACAGCCCGCCATGGCGACACGCCAACCTCCTTGCCGACACTGGCCAGAAGCACATCGAGACTGATCGGTTCCACGCTCATGTCCTCCAGTTCACCCCCGGCTTCTGTGGCCGGAAAATGTCATTCCTTGAACAAGGTCAGCCCATGCTGCACCGACTGTCCGCCGTCTATCGGCAGGATGGCGCCGGTGACATAGCTGCCTGCACGGCTGCACAAATAGAGCGTTGCGCCGGCAATGTCATCCGGCGCGCCGATACGGCCGATCGGAACATGGCTGCCGACGTGCCTGGCCTGCTCATCCGTACTGGTGGCGAATGCCGTCATCCGGCTCTGGAAGGGGCCGGGAGCGAAGGCATTGACGGTGATGCGGCGGCCAGCGAACTCGAGCGCAAGGGTGCGGGTCAGATGATGCACGGCTGCCTTGGACGCGGTGTAGGAATAGGCGTCGTCGGCCAGCGGCTGCGTGCCCATCACCGAACCGAGATTGATCACCCTGGCCGGATCGGCGTCCCTGGCGGCGGCATCGAGCAGCGGCAGCAATTCGCGGGTTAGATGGAAGATCGCGGTGACGTTGACGCCAAACACCTTGGCCCATGCCGAATAGGGGAAGCTTTCCAGCGGCGCGCCCCAGGAGACGCCGGCATTGTTGACCAGAATATGCAATTTCCCGGTCCGGGCTTTGACCTCGGCGACGAGTGCGGCAATGCCGGTTTCGCTGGAGACATCGCCGGCGAAGCCTTCGGCCCGGCCGGATGCGCCAAGCTCGTTCAACTCTTCGGCGACCTTGATGCAATCCTCGCCCTTGCGCGACGCGATCATCACGCTGGCGCCGGCCCTGACCAGCCCGGTCGCCGCCATGCGGCCGATGCCGGTCGCGGCACCCGTCACCAGCGCTGTCTTGCCGGCCACCGAAAACAGCTCGTCCAGATAGCTCATCACAATCCTCCGCGCTCGGCATGCGGGCAAACAGTTCGCGTTGACAAGGCTATCCGAAGTACGGTCATCCTTGCCACTGACAAAATGCCTGGCATGCATGAAGGGTTAGCGACCGATGACGGAGATGAATCTCGGCATGACCGAGCGGCTGAAGCCGATCCACGCGCGCGTCGCGGCCATGGTGCGCGACGAGATCATGCCGCTCGACCATGAATTCCTCAGCGAAGTGGGCAAGACAGGCAACCGCTGGGTCTACAGTGCGCGCCAGAGCGAGATCCTCGAAGGGCTGAAAAAGACCGCACGAGAGCGCGGCCTGTGGAACTTCTGGCTGACCGGCTCGGAACGCGGCTACGGCCTTTCCACCGTCGAATATGCCTATCTGGCCGAAGAGATGGGCAAGGCGCATCTCGGCGCCGAGACCTTCAACTGCTCGGCGCCCGACACCGGCAACATGGAGGTGCTGGAGCGGTACGGCTCGGCCGACCTCAAGAAAGCATGGCTCGAGCCACTGCTCGACGGCAAGATCCGCTCGGCCTATCTGATGACCGAGCCGGATGTCGCTTCGTCCGATGCCACCAACATTGCCATGCGCTGCGAACGTCAGGGCGACGACTATGTGCTCAACGGCGAGAAATGGTGGGCTTCGGGCGCAGGCGATCCGCGCTGCGCCATCTACATCGTCATGGTCAGGACCGGCGGCGATGACGAGCCGCAGCACCGCCGTCATTCGATGATCCTGGTGCCATCGGACACAAAAGGCGTGACCAAGGTGCGGGCAATGCAGGTTTATGGCGATGACGACGCGCCGCACGGCCACATGCATCTTCGCTTCGACAATGTGCGGGTACCGGCGTCGAACCTGATCCTCGGCGAAGGCAGGGGGTTCGAGATCGCGCAAGGGCGGCTCGGCCCCGGCCGCATCCATCACTGCATGCGCGCCATCGGACAGGCCGAGATGGCGCTCGAGATGCTGTGCCAGCGTTCCTTGCGCCGCGAGGCCTTCAGCCAGAAGCTGGCAAAGCTCGGCGCCAATTTCGACATCATCGCCGAATGCCGCATGGAGATCGAAATGGCCCGGCTGCTCTGCCTCAAGGCGGCGTGGATGATCGACCAGGGCGACGCCCGCGCCGCGGCCCCCTGGATCAGCCAGATCAAGGTGGTGGCACCCCGCGTCGCGCTCAAGGTCACCGACGAGGCCGTGCAGATGTTCGGCGCGCAAGGCATCAGCCAGGACACGCCGCTGGCGCGGTCGTGGACGCATCTGCGGACCTTGCGCCTTGCCGACGGGCCGGACGCCGTGCATCGCCGTCAGGTGGCGCGCACCGAGCTGAAGAAATACACGCAGGAAAAGGTCTGAGCGCCGGCATCGTCATCCGGCGATGCCGACAGCCCAAGCACGGAGTGTTCCAATGGCCGTCCCCTCCGAAATGAAGGCGCTGCTGCTGGTCGGCGACGGCTACACCAGGACGCCGAGCGGCAGTGTGCTGGAGGCGATGGAGCCGTATCTCGAGCCGGGCAACATCGCGGTGCCGACACCCGGACCGACGCAGGTGTTGATCAAGGTCAACCTCGCCTCGATCAACCCCTCCGACATCGCCTTCGTCAAGGGCCAGTACGGCCAGCCGCGCGCCAAGGGACAGCCGGCGGGCTTCGAGGGCGTCGGCATTGTCGTCGCCAGCGGGGACGAACCCTATCCAAAAGGCCTGATCGGCAAGCGTGTCGCTTTTGCCACGGGCGTCACCAATTGGGGCTCTTGGGCCGACTATGCCGTAGCCGAGGCCGATGTTTGCATCCCGCTGCTCGACACCGTTCGCGACGAGGATGGCGCGGCGATGATCGTCAACCCGCTCACCGCGCTCGCCATGTTCGACGTCGTCAAGAAGGAAGGCGGAAAGGCCTTTATGATGACCGCCGGCGCCAGCCAGCTCTGCAAGCTGATCATTGGCCTGGCCAACGGAGAGGGCTTCCGGCCGATCGTCACCGTGCGCCGCGACGACCAGATCGCGGCGCTGAAAGCGCTCGGCGCGGCGCACGTCCTCAACGAAAAGGCGCCGGATTTCAAGGCGGCGCTACGCGAGGTGGTGAAGGCTGAGCAGCCGCGCATCTTTCTCGACGCGGTGACCGGGCCGCTGGCTTCCGCCATCTTCGACATTATGCCGAAGCGGTCGCGCTGGATCATCTACGGGAAGCTCGATCCCGAAGCCACTGTTATCCGCGAGCCCGGCCAACTGATCTTCCAGCACAAGCGTATCGAAGGTTTTTGGCTGAGCGAGTGG
>NZ_RZPH01000051.1:0-12738 GCF_004022825.1 Mesorhizobium sp. M7A.F.Ca.CA.004.04.2.1 | reverse complement strand
CACCACCAGCAGCGGCGCCGGCTTCACCGCCAGCACCTTCGGTTCGGGAACAGTCAGCGTCACCGGCGCCGGCAACACCATCACGACCACGAACGGCGGCACGGCGCTGAAGCTTGGCGACGCGACGGCGGTCGTCGCCGGGGCGAAAGGCGCGACGGTCGGCGCCGGTGGTATCAAGTTCGATACGATTTCGGTCAATGGCGCGGCGACCGGCATATCGCTCAACAATGTCAGCGGCGGCGTAATCGATCTCGGCACGGTCAACCTGCTAGGCATCACCGGTGCCAATGCGCGCGGTGTCGACATTTCCGGCACGCTCGGCTCGACGTTGAATTTCGCCAGCCTGAACATCGGGCTTGGCGCGGCGAACACCATCGGTCTCGACCTCAACGGCGCGTCGCTCGGCGCGAGCAACATCACCGCTGGCGATTTCGACGTCGACGGCGGCGGTTTTGCCGGCACGATCGGCATCGACATGGCCGACACGACCGGCACCGGCACGATCCAGCTCGGCGACACGGTCAACAACAATCCGGCGGGACAGACCTCCAAGATCGAAAATGTAGGCTATGGGGTCCAGTTCTCCAGCGCCACCAACGCCCAGCTCGTGTTCGGCGACGGCGCCGGCCCGGCCGAATCGTCGATCAAGACCACAGGCGGCCAGGTCATCCACGCCACCGACACTTTGCCGACCAACGGCGACTACAATTTCAACGACGTCAATTTCGATGGCGACATTTCGAACCTGTCCTCCTACAAGGTCTACTATGTCACGGCCGATGCCACCGCCCTTGGCGACGGCAGTCTGCTCAATCCAGGCACCTACGCCAACGCCCAGACGTCTTCGGCCAATGTCATTGTGCTGATCGACAAGACCGTCGACGGCGGCCAGGCGACGATCGACCTCGGCGCGACGTCGTTCCAACTCGATGACGGACAGGTGCTGCTCGCCTTCAAGAGCAACGACGCGGCGATCGATGTCTCCCAGCTCGGGGTCGACACCAGCGCCGGCGCGTCGCCGGCGTTCCACTTCACCACGGTGCAGAATTCGCCGATCATCGCGGCGCCGGCGGGCATCGACACGCTGCGGCCGGTCCTGCAGAGCAATAACGCCACGCAGGTCATCAATCTGGCGACATCAGGCAGCGGCATCTTCACGGGCGGTATCCAGAACCTGATCGTCAGCAATCTCGGTTCCGGTGCGGGCGTTGCCGTCAACGCGAGCGGCGCCTCCAGTTTCTTCGTCAGGAACAACACCATCGCCGCCGGCGGCAACGCGCTCGATTTCTCCACCACGGGAGCTCCGGCCAATACGCTTCTGCTTTCGATCGACGGCAACACGCTCAGCTCGACCGCGTCCGGCCTGGCTGCGTCGTTCACCGGCCAGAACATCGATGCCGACCTGAATTCAATCGCGATCAGATCGTTTGCCGGCAATACGGCGACCGGGGGCGCCGGCAGTGGCGGCATCGCCTTCAACAATGTCCGCTTCGATTCCGACGGCGCCGGCGGCACCGTCAGCGCCGGCACGCTCGGCATCGGTAACCCAGGCGCTCGCGTCCAGGGCAATGGCCTCAGTTTCACCAACACCAGCGGTACCCTTAATCTGGGCACGCTCAGCCTTGCCAACAATGGCGGCACCGGTGTCATCGCCAACACCAAAACCACCACCTTCACGCTGAACAACACCGGTGGCGTGGTCACCACCACCAACGGCGCGGCGTTCGATCTCGATCCGCTGACCGTCAACATGACGTTTGCCACCGTAAACGCCAGTGGCGGCGCGAGCGGCATCATCTTCGACGGCGTCGCTGGTACCTTCACCGTTACTGGCGCGACCGCCATCGGCAACACGACAGGCTTTGGCATCGATGCCGTCAACACCAACACCGGCACCTTCAACTTCAACACGGTGACGGTGAACAATGCCACCGTCCCCAACACAGGCGGCGGTATCCGAGTCCAGACCGGCACGCTCAACGTCACCGGCCTCGCCAACATCGACACGACCAGCGGCGTTGGTCTCTCGCAGGCCGGCGGCACAACCAGCTTCACCAACGGCTTGACCATCGACACCACCGCCGGCACCGGCATTCTCGCCACCGGCGGCACGATGGGCATCACCGCTACGGCTGCCGCCCAGACGGTGAACGCAACCGGCGGCACAGCGATCAATCTCTCCGGTGTCGCCGCCACCATCGCGCTCGATTCGACCTCGTCGGCCGGTGGCATCAACAATGTCAGCCTGACCGATGTCACGGGTATTGTTGGACTTGGAACTGGTGCGCTGAGCGGCGCAACGGGCGCGTCGTTCAATGTCGTCGGCGGCACGGCTGCCGTGAGCTATTCGGGCACGGTCAACAATTCGGGCGCATTCAGTCCGGCGCTGAATGTCCAGAGCCGGCTTGCCGGCGCCGGCCTCGTCGCCCTGAACGGCAATCTGACGGCCAGCGGGCTGGGCGTATCGCTGAACAACAATGCAGGCGGCACGGTGACGGTGTCCGGCGCCTCGAACAGCTTTACCGGCGGGGGCACCGGCATATCGATCACCGCCAACACCGGCGGCACCTACAACATCAGCGGCGCCAGCTACGCCATCGGCATGAGCAGCGGCGGGCTTGGCGTCGATATTGCCGGCAACAGCGCCCCGGTGACGGTCAATTTCAACGGCGGCGGGCTGGCGATCGTGACCTCGGCAGGCGCCGGCTTCAATGCCACGGGTTCCGGCACGATCAGCGTGACCGGCGTGGGCAACTCCATCGCCACGGGCACCGGTGTGGCGATGAACCTGAGCGGCGTCACCGTCGCGGCCACCGGCATGAATTTTTCCTCGACCAGCAACGGCGCCGGCGGCAACAGCGCCGTCGTCCTCACCAACGTGATCGGGTTGGGGACGATCAATCTCGGCGCCGGCACGCTGGTCGGCGGCAGCGCGGCAACCATCGCTGTCAGCGGCGGCACCGCCAACCTCAACTATACCGGCAATGTCAGCCAGTCGAACAATGCCACCCTGGTCAGCGTCACGGGCGGGCACAGCGGCTCGCTCAACTTCGCTACCGGTACGCTGTCGGCGACGAACGGTACCGGCCTGCAGTTCGACAATGCGGACGGCATCTACAGTTTCGTCGGCACGACGACGCTGAATGGCGGCAATGCCAGCGTCGACATCCTCAACGGCTCGGGCGGCACGTTCAATTTCGGCACCGGCACCTCGATCATCAGCCCCAGCGGCACGGCGTTCAACGTCAATGGCGGCACCGCCACCGTCACCTATGCCGGCACGATCACGCAAGCCACCGCCGGCCAGCGCATGATCGTCGTCGCCGACACCGCCGGCGGTTCGGTGAATTTCACCACTGCCGTGGCGAACGGGCTCAACGACACCGGCGGCACCGGCATTGTGATCGACGGCGCGGCGGGCAGCGTCACCGTCAGCAATGCCAGCCTGACGGGCACGGCCGGCATCACCATTCTCGGCGATTCGACCAACAATGCGACCGGCACCTACACTTTCAACAATGTCGCCATCCAGACCGACGCGGGGGCTGCGAACAATGCCTTCGTCGTCGATGGCGACCAGGGCACGCCAGGCAATGACGACGTCAGCGCGGTCGTCAACCTGAACAATGTCGACATCACCAACCCTGGCGGCAATGTCGCCAACATCCGCGGCATGGCCGGCGGCTCGGTCAATTTCGACAGCGCCAGCACGATCACTCGCAACGACGGCGGGCTGGGCATTGCCGTGCTCAGCAACGCCGGCGGCACGATCAACTTCGGCGGCGCGGTCAAGACGCTCTCGACCGGCGTCAACGCCGCCGTCATCATGACCAGCAACCCCGGCGCCGCCATCAACTTCACCAATGGCGGGCTGGTTATCAACACAACGAGCGGCGACGGCTTCAACGCGACCGGCGGCGGCACGGTGACGGTGCAGGGCACCGGCAACACGATCACCTCCGGCACAGGCACGGCGCTCAACGTCGTCAACACGAATATCGGCGCCAGCGGGCTGAATTTCCAGAGCATTTCGGCGAATGGCGGCATCAACGGCATCGTGCTCAACAATACGGGCTCGGGTGGATTGACCGTTACAGGTGTCGGCACCACCGCCGGCTCGGGCGGCACAATTCAGAACACAACCGGGCGCGGCGCCAGTTTCATCAGCGCGAGCAACATCACGCTGAAGAACATGAATTTCACCAATGCCGGCACCGACGATCTCGATGCCGACAATTCGGGGCTTTCGACTGGTGACAACCTCACGACCAACGCGGCCATCCACCTTCAAAACGTCTCTACGGCGACGCTGGACCGGATCGCCATTTCGGGCGGCGCCGAGCAAGGCATCAACGGCAATACCGTTTCGAACTTCACGCTCAGCAACAGCAGCATATCGAATGCGGGCAATGGAGCGGACGAAGATGGCATCCATTTCTACAACATGTCCGGCACCAGCGCGGTCACCAACACCACGATCACAGGCAGCGGCGACGACAACTTCCAGCTGCAGACCCAGTCCGGCACGCTCGCGCTGACGATTTCAGGCGGCAGCTCGACTGGCGCCGTGCTTGGCAGCGGGTATCTGTTCGGCATCCGTGGAACGTCGAACGCCACGATCAACTTCTCGGGTGCCAATTCGAGCAACAACTTCAGCGGTGGCATCGTCGCCGATGCATTCGACAACTCCACAATGAACCTGAACGTCATCAACAGCACTTCGAGCAGCAACAACGATCAGCTGTCCGTCAGCGCCGGGGACAACAGCGATGTGAGCCTCGTCGCCACCGGCAACACGCTGAGCAGCACGGCGGCGGGCGACTTCGTCGTGGTGAGCCTGCTCGGGTCGGCGTTCGACAACGGCTTTACTTTTGACGCTCGAATTGAAAGCAATACCATCACGGTCGCAAACGGGCTGACAGCGGATGGCATATCCGTATTCAATGCCGGCGGCGGCGCCATGCGGGTCGGAATCAAAAACAACTCCATCGACTATGCCGGTACGCAACGTGCTATCCTTGTCCAGGCCGGACAGGACGGCGCCGGCAGCATCCTGGCCCAGATAACCGGCAACGCGATTGACATCAAACTGGATGGGACCGGAGATGCGGCTGCTGGCATTCTCGTCCAGTCAGCCGTCACGGACCCGGAGGGAAATGGTGCATCCGTCGATCTGAGCATAGGCGGCGCCGGCGCGCTCGCGAACATCTTTACGCATTCGCTTGGCGGCACCATGGCGGCTGGTGACATCCGGGTACGTCAGCGCAACAACGGGACGATCAACCTTAGCGGCTATGCTGGGGGCGCCATGGATACTGCTGCCGTGATCGCTTATCTGAACGGCCGCAATACAGTTGTTTCTGCATCTACCGCGACGGCGCAAACGAGCGGATTTACCGGGCTTGCCACGCCGCCGTTCCCATGATGGCTACGTTGATGAGGTAGAAAGGCCACCATTTGGTGCGACGATCTACAACCTTGGGTACACACTGCCTTCCTGCGCCTCTTGTTATTTAAATACTGTCTATTATTTTATAATAGTACTTGGTTTGTTAGAAACCCAAGTAGACTTCTATGTCGTTCCGTGTATTCTTCTGATATCTAATGAGGGCGCGAGACATGGCCGAGCCATTTCTATCGGAAATCAGGATTATGTCCTTTGTCTTCCCGCCCAAGGGTTGGGCGCTCTGTAACGGGCAGCTTTTGCCGATCAACCAGAACCAGGCGCTATTTTCACTGCTCGGAACCACTTTCGGCGGTGACGGCCAAGTCAATTTCGCGCTGCCCGATTATAGGGGACGTATCCCGATCCACGTTGGGAGCGGTCACACACTAGGCGAGCGCGGTGGCGAGCAAAGCCATACGCTGTCGATTTCCGAAATACCGACACACGTTCACTTTGCGCAGGCAAGCACAAACACCGGTAGCAGCCAGGATGGTGCGGGGAACGTTTTGGGGGTGGTTCCGGGGCGGCTGTATAGCGATTTCGCGAACGTGACGACGCTGAGCCCGAGCACAATTACCAGTGTCGGCGGCAGTCAGGCACATCTCAACATGCAGCCGTTCCTGACGCTGAGCTTCTGCATTGCCCTGCAGGGCATTTTCCCTTCGCCGAATTAAGGAGGCGCGATCATGGCACAGCCTTATGTTGGTGAGATACGCATGTTTGCCGGCAATTTCGCGCCGGCCGGCTGGATGTTCTGCGAGGGACAGCTTCTGCCGATCTCGGAGAACGAGACACTGTTCCAGCTGATTGGCACGACCTATGGCGGCGATGGCCAGAGCACCTTCGCGCTGCCCGACCTGCGAGGCCGTGTTCCGCTCCATCAGGGCAGCGGCTTCATCCTTGCGGAGACGGGAGGCATAGAGGAAGTCAATCTGACAATTTCCCAGATTCCGTCACACAGCCATCCGATGGTCGCGTCCCTGAGCATTGGTCAAGATACCAGTCCCAGCGGGAAGGTCGTTGCACAGATTGGCGGTGGCGCCTTGCCCTACATCCAGGACACGACCGATACCGACATGGCCCAGCAGGCTGTAACAGCCGTTGGCGGCAGCCAGCCGCACAACAATTTCCAGCCGTATCTTTGCATCAGCTTTATCATTTCACTTTTCGGCATCTTTCCGTCGCCGACCTGAGAGGGACATCATGGCTGACCCGTTCGTCGCCGAAATCCGAATCTTCCCCTTTTATTTCGCGCCCAGGGGCTGGGCGTGGTGCGACGGGCAGTTGCTGCCGCTGTCGCAGAACACGGCATTGTTCTCGTTGCTGGGCACGACCTATGGCGGCAATGGCAAAAGCAATTTTGCCTTGCCCGACCTTCAGGGCCGCTTGCCGATGCACCCGGGGCAAGGACCAGGGCTTTCGCTGCACGATCTCGGCGAGACCGACGGTACGGAAACGGTAAGCCTGCTCGAATCGGAGATTCCTAACCACACCCACGCAATGCGCGACCATGACATCGACCTGGGCGAACTCAATGCGCCGTCCTCGACGCGAAGCCTGGCCAAATCCACCAACGCAACAATCTATACCCCGGCGGCCAACCTGACGCAGATGAGCCCTCAAGCGCTCCCCCCTGCCGGCGGCGACCAGCCGCACAACAACATGCAGCCCTATCTCACCTGCTATTTCTGCATCGCGCTGCAGGGCGTCTTCCCGCCAAGAAGCTGAATTCCGAACCGAAAGGGCAGGACCGTACGATGGCCAAGAACGCAGAACCGAAGTCGAAGGTCCCCGCAGCGAAGACGCCGGCGCCGAAAGCGGCTTCCAGGGCCCGCCCGGCGCCGTCCAGCCCTCCACCCATTTTCCAGCACAAGCCGGCCGGCACGTCGTTTTTCGAACTGTCGCGGCTGATGGTGGTGGGGATCGATTCCGCCAAGGGGCAGTTGATCCAGAAGGCGCAGCTTTCGCCGAACGGGCCATGGCCCTCGGCCTGGTCGTTCATCGCGCCCGGCGCCTGGGTGATCATGACGGCGGGCCTCACCAAGGACGGCCGTGTCGCCGTGGTCGCGCAGCCATCGGGAACCACCAATCTGTCCTTCATCACCGAAGACGCCAACCAGATCGGCCCGGTCGAGAAATGGACCGCGCCGATGAGCATCGGCACGCCGCCCGGCGCCACCTCCTATCAGAAGCTTTCGATGGCGCGCGATGCCGATGGCCGCATCGAGGTCTTCGTCACCGACAATCAGGGCCGCATCTGGTGGATCTACCAGAATCCGGACCAGATCGTGCAGGTGCAGAAAACCATCACGCCGCCCGGCACGACGACACCGATCGTCGTCACCGTCGACGTGCTGACGCCGCCGGCCAAACCGTGGAGCGACTGGATCCAGATCCCCGGCGGCCTGGTGACGGTTTCGGCGATACGCCAGGGTGACGGCCGCATCGCGCTGTTCGGCATCAATTCGAACCTGCATCTCTATCGCTGCCAGCAGGCGAAGGCGCAGGCCTTGAAGGCCGCCGACTGGACGGGTTGGGTGCAGATCGACACGACCCAGACAGGTGGCTTCATCGAGATGGCGCCGGTCATCGGCCCGCTGGGCGCCACCAATTTGTTCGCCCTGACCCAGAACGGCCAGGTGCTGCACACGCGCCAGATGCCCGCCGGATCGGATACGTGGACGCAGTGGGCGACACCCGGCTACTCCAGGGCGCCCAACCAGGCGCTTGCCGCCGGCATCCAGGGCGACGGCGATATCGTGCTGGTCGCGGCCGACCAGCAGCACTTCCTCCAATTCAACGCGCAATGGGATGCCTATACCCAGAACTGGTCGGGATGGCGCGATTTCGGCGCATCCCTTCGCTCGACGCGCCTGACGCTCAACTACAATGCCGACGGCCGGCTCGCTTTGTTCAGCCTGGCGCTCATGCCGGACGGCACCAACGGGCTGTGGACGATCAACCAGATGGGCGTCGACAGTTCCGAATGGGAGTATAACTGGACGTCGCTGACCGACAATAATCTCAAGCAGATCGTCGTCGTGCGCGACCTGACGCCGCCGGTCTGACGGTTGATTTCCGGCAGCGTGGCGGAAGGCAAGCAGGCCCGTCCGGTCTGGCCCCGGTCTGACACGGCCGGGCTCCGCTTTCGTGCGGCAGTGGAGGCGGACTTGCCGTTCCTGTCGCGGCTCTATGCCTCGACCCGCTTCGAAGAACTCGCGGTGACGTCGTGGAGCGAGGCGCAGAAGGCCGAATTCCTCGGCATGCAGTTCCAGGCCCAGCACGCGCATTACCGAAAACACTATCCCGAGGCCGATTGGCTGGTGGTGGAACGCGATAGCGACGACATCGGCCGCCTCTATATCGAGCGCTGGCCAACCCAGCACCGCATCATCGACATCGCCTTCCTGCCGCATCATCGCCGCAAGGGTTACGGCACCGCGCTGCTCTGCGACCTCATCGACGAGGCATGGTTAGCCGGCAAATCAGCGTCGATCCATGTCGAGAAGCACAATCCGGCGAGACGGCTTTATGTCGCGCTCGGCTTCGCGGTCGTCGAGGACAAGGGCGTTTATGACCTGATGGCGTGTGCGCCGCCGGGGGGCGACGATCTATGATCGTCGGAACCGATTTGTTGGCAGATGCGATCATTGTCTATGGTCATCGTTTGCGCTGCCCCTCACCTGCCTGCCGGCATCCTCTCCCCGTATAGTGACGGGGAGAGGGACGCTTTCATCGCGGATTTCGCCAATCTCCAGCGTTGCAAGAAAGGCGCCGGCGTCGCAGCCAGCCACTCTCGCCCCGTTTACGGGGAGAGATGTCCGGCAGGACAGTGAGGGGCGGCGCCGGCGGCAAGGATTGTCGCATCAGGCCCTGTCACGATGCGATAGGCCTGCGTGCAGCCCAAAACAGGGTCCTAATTGAACACCGCCTCGTACAGCCGCCCCGTCGCATCGGCGGCGACCGGCACGATGAAGATCTCGTGGCTGCCGCTTTCCCCCGTGAAAAGATAGGTCGCCTGCGGCAGTGCGATGTCGCGCGGGCCTTTGAACAGCAGCGAGAAGCCGCCGCCCGGGCGCGGGCTGGCGGCGATGGGCTTGACCGCGCTGAGTTCGAGCGGGATCTGCCGGCCGCCGGCTTCGATGGTGAAGGTTTGTCCCTGCTCGAAATCCGACACCGACGCCATTCCGTTTCCCTCAATCTGTCCGCCGGAGCGGTTCAGCGTTCGGATCGCTGATCCGATCCGGCTTTTGTTTCTTCGCAATCGCCAGGGGAAAACCGCTCCACACTTTTCCTGGATTTGCTCCAGCGGAGGCACTGTCGCCGCTTCGCCGCAAGCTGTCCAGAGGCGGGCAGGCTGGCGGTCGTGTTCCCAAGGCAATCGGCCGCCGCAATCCCAAAATACAGCACCGCCTGTCCTTTTATGCGCGCAAGAGACGCTGTAGTACTTTGTTCCTGCGCGGGATTCCTTTCGACCCAAGATCAGCGCAAACAAGCATAGATCCCGGCTTCGGGACCATTGGCAGCCTGATGGGCGTGCGGGAGACGGATGATGGCTGATGCAAAGACGGAAGTGACGGGCGACGCGATGCCGCTGTTCTATTCGAGGCCCGAGGCGCTCAACCCGGCGCGGCACGGCTCGCTGGGCCTGACCGCGCGCAGCGATTTCGGCTTCGCCCGCTCGGCGCACGCCATTCCGGTGGTGGCGTCGGAAATGCCGGCGGCGATGCGCTCCTACCCAATCGTCTTCATCGGCCCGGGCAAGGCGCCGGTGATCATCACCGGCGTGCGTCAGAACGAGAACCTGTTCGTCGGTGCCGAAGGCAAATGGACCGCGCCGCACTACATCCCCGCCTATGTCCGCCGCTATCCCTTCATCCTTGCCGAAGACCCGACATCGGCCGGCCGGCTGACGCTGTGCGTCGAACGGGCCAGCGACCGCATCGTCGACCAGTTGCTGGCGCCGTCCCGCGATGACAAGATCCTGCCGTTCTTCACCGGCAACGAGCCAACCGAAGCGACCAAACAGGCGCTCGCCTTCTGCAATCAGTTCCAGATCGACTTCCGAGCCACCCGCGAGATGGTCGAAAAGATCGATGCGCACGGCCTGTTTTCGCCACGCCAGAGCAAGGTGACGCTGGAAGGCGGCGAGGTGCTCAACCTCACCGATTTCCAGGTGATCGACGAGCCGGCCTTCAACAAATTGAGCGACGAGGCGTTTCTCGACCTGCGCAAATCAGGCGCGCTCGGCCTGCTCTATTGCCATCTCGCCTCGACCAACAGCTGGACCTCGCTGGTGCATCAGGCGTCGCTGCGGAAGGCGGGGCGGCCAGCGAGCTGATTTCACCCTGGCACGCACCAGATTGATCGTGACAACAGCGCAAGTGATTAACTTGAGGACACAGTGATAGTTCCGTCTTCAGGGCCGCTTACGATGGTCTCCTCGAAGTAATTATTTGTGATCCGAACATAGTATTCTCCAGTCAGAGCGCCGGATTCCGCTTTAAGCTTAAAGTTAATTGTTGTTGTGTCTTCGATGTTAGTGTCGTTGTCGTTGATCAATAAACATGAGGCTATGTCTGAAGTGTCAGCATAAATAAAGTCGATTACCAAGTACTCTGTGTCGTTAAACCAGCCACGGTCCGGGGAGACCGTCACGCTCACAGTAATCGGCTCTCCGGCTCTTACAGCATTCCCTTCAGGTGTATCGACGCGCACTATATCTACTCTTGCCATGATCCATCTCCCTTTGGCATTCTCAAATGACAATCGGGAACGCTAGTCGAGATCGCCGCGCCCGTTGCGGTTCATTGCGCCACCGGACCGCCCCATCGCACCGCCAGACCTGCCCATGGCGCCGCCCGATCGCCCCATGGCACCACCAGATCTCCCCATTGCTCCACCCGACCGACCAAACGAATGCGGGTCCAGCTCTGCACCCAACAGAACATCTTCGAGCGTTCCCGTGTCGAGCTCCAGCCGCATTGTCAGGTCACTCTTGTCGTACACCCAGACCTGCATTCCGCGGGCAAATGAGCCTATCTGCGATGAAAGTCCGGTATAGGCAGGGTCGCTTGGACCGCGGCTCATGACCTTCAGATCGGTGTCCGCCGGAGCTGGATAATCAACCGCGGTGCCAGGCCCATGAACAAGAAGTATGGTCGGTCTGGCCAGCTCGTAGAACTGCGCCTCGAAGGTGAATGCATAGATCCTTGCCAGCAGGCTGCCGGAGGCGTCGATCTGGTTCTGCAGGAATCTGTTATTGCCAGGTCTTGGAGGCCGTCCCCCATCGATCCTCTTCTTCAGCTTCAAATCTTCAAGAACTCTACCGAACAAGTGTATGGCCGAGGTATTTAAAATGGTTTCAGTTATCATGGATCACCCCATCCTCTGCAATGTCGATCAAAGCTCGGCGCCACTTCTGGACATCCAATATTTCTCGAAATAGCTCATATCCGGGAGACGCACCTGATCCCGTGGACGAGCGGTTCGACCCTCATGAACATGGCTCTTTCGGTCTGGCTTCGTCAGGCGAGGCCCGGCACGGTAGCGAAAAATCCCTCTTCGGTCGAAATCCCGGAAGATGATGCTTGATAGTTCTCCTCCGGTCACACGGTCGTCGACCGCGAGCATCGTTCTCGCCATGTCACGATAGTCCAGGAAATCCGGGGCGAGAGCCCACAGCGTCTCGGCGAGATAGGTACCCACGATATCGCGCGCGTCGAGCAGCGCTTCGACGAAACCGTCTGGATTGCGCGTGAAATCGCGGTCAAAGACTTTCTGGAGCGGCGCCTCGGCGGTTGGGTAGATCTCGGCGAGGTCGGCAAGATCTTCGGCCTCCGGCGAAATCAGTCCTCGATCCACCAAGCTCTCGTGAAAGACATCGACCAGAATGTCGAAGACGGCACCCGTTAGAGGTTGCGACAAGGCATGCTCGTCGGTCCAGCCGTCCGCGAAATCGGCCATCGTCAGCTTGTTGTTGGCCTCGCGTATCTGGCGGTGCGGTGAAAATTCCGAAAAGCGAGAGAGTTGATTGGCGATGTAGAGGTTCCCGCGCGTCACCGTCAGAACGTTTTCGATCACGGATGGAAAATGCATGGCCGCGATCAACGAAACGCAGTCGGAAAAGGCCTCCTGAAAGCCCAGATATTCGGGGAACTCAGCTCCCGGCTTGGGTATGCCGAGGACGCTGTAGACGAACGCATGGCCAACCTCATGCGCGATAATATCGAAGTCGAGGCTGAAGGGGAGCGCGCGTCCGTCTTTCGTGAATTGGCTGCCGAGCTCGAGGA
>NZ_RZPH01000519.1:0-4170 GCF_004022825.1 Mesorhizobium sp. M7A.F.Ca.CA.004.04.2.1 | reverse complement strand
AAGACGCTGAGCCCGTCCTGCCCCGTATAGGTCGACAGGCCGATGTCGGAGACGACGAACCATTGCGTGGCCATCGAATTGTAGTTGTCGCTCTTGTCGTTGACGGCCTGCGCGGTCAGCACGTAGACGCCGGGCTTGCGCTGCGGCACCGCCTCGTCGACCGGGAAGGAGGTGGTGACCTCCTTGTTGAGATCATTGGCGATGTCGAGCTGGCCTTGCCAGACCGGCGCGCCCATCTGCTCGGAAATGTTGGAGATGTCGTAGCCGTCGAGCTGGTGCAGGAACTGGTAGCCCGACAGAAGCTGGGCCAGCGAACGATCGCCGACGCGGTAGAGCTTCATTTCGGCGGCATTCATGTTGACGGTGACGATCGGAATGCCGCGGCGCGCGCCGGCCGGCAGCACGAAGCTGTCACCGGTGAAGCGGGCGGACGGTGCGCGGTCCTGGACATAGATCGACAGCACCACGGGGGCCGCGGTCACTTCGCCGATTGCCGCCGGCAGGCCGGCGCGGAAGGTGACGTCGTAATGCTGACCATGCTCCAGCCCTTCGACGCAGATTTGCTTGTCCTTGGCCTCGACGCCCTTGGGTGGCGCGTTGTCGACGGTGACGAACGGCGCGTAGTCGACGCCGGTCTTGACCAGATCCTCGGAGAATTGCGCGCAGATGCGCGGCGCGCTGGTGTCGGCGTCGATGGTGTGATCGACAACGCGGAAACCCTTGCGGGCCTTGAGATCGGCATAGTCGGCCTGGACCGCCGGCGAAGGGTTCAGCGCAAGGCTGGCCTCATAGGCCTGCAGCGCCGGCCGGTAGAGATCGCGCTTGTCGAGCCCGTTGCCGAGCAGCGCCAGCACTTCGGCGCGCGTCTTGGTGGTGCGCAGCAATTTATAGGCATTGAAAGCGGCCGACGTGCCGTTCGCCGGCAAAGTGGAGGCTTCGGAGGTGCTAGCGGCGGGCTGAACGGCCAGCGTTTCACGCGCCAGGTTGAGCCAGAGCGGACCATCATCGGGCAGCACCGAGACCGCGGCCTCGTATTTCAGCATGGCGGAGCGGTGATCCCCGGTCAGCACGGCCTGTTCGGCGGCGTTCAGCAAGGCAGCCATGCCTTCGGTCGGCTTGTCATAGGCCGGGCCGAGCAGCTTGTTGCGGTATTGCTGGGCCTGATCGGCCATCCAGTTGGGGAAGAAAGCGAGTTCCGGCGGCGCGCCGATATCAGGATCGCCATCGATGTTGACGACCTTGCCCGCGACCGCGCCGTTGAAGGTTTTCAGCTGGTTGTAGTCGGATTTGAGGAAGCACCATTTGGCTTTTTTGTTGTAGGTGAAGGCACGGCAGGCCGGGTCTCCCAGGCATGTCGTCTTGCACTGGTCGATTGTCACATTCTGGTCGGACCTGAGATCAAAGCCGAAATAATCGGAATTGTCCGTTGTCGCGATCCGCCGGGCCTCGGCCGCTTGCGCGGCGCTGCTCCAGGCCAGGACACTGGCCCAGCCTAAAAACAGAAGAATCAGGATAGACAGACCACGAGCCGCGCGCATTGCCATAACACCCCTCCAGACACAGCTGACGTCCGGGCATGATCAAGCTTCAGTCAGGCTTGTCAACACAAGGACGCGGCAGGGTTCCGCCTGCCAACGGTTTCCTTTCCGGCCGATGACCGGTAGTACCTCCATAGGACAGGGGATCACGCTTTCTTGCGGCGACGCAAAAGGTGTGAATTCCAAGCCCGCCCTATTTCAGACAATTGGATTGTGGCCCCTTTACGAGCGCTTCAGAACTTCATTCCAATTTTAGTTTTGTAATCTAGGTTGTCTTAATGCCGGCGCATGAAGAGCAGATGTCAGGAGGTCGCGCGCCAGGGCGTGCGCTTCCGCGCGCCCTGCTGCTGGCCGTGATGTGCTCGACCGTGCTCGTCGCCGAATCGCGGCCGGCGGCCGCTTTCGAGCTTTTCGGCATCAAGCTGTGGGGGTCGTCCAGCGACGAGGATGCCGATATCGTCGATCCCCTGCGCTACGCCGTTACCATTTCCGCCCCCGACGCCGACAAGGATCTGGTCAAGAAGCTCGAAAATGCCTCGGCGCTGAAGAGTGACGAGGAGCGTCCGGTTTCCGGCTCGCTCGGGCTGATGGCCAAGGCGCGCAGCGACCGCGAACAGCTTGTCGCCGCGCTCTATGCCGATGCCCGCTACGAAGGCGTCGTCACCGTCACCATCGACGGCAAGCCGCTCGACGATTTGCCGCCGGATGCCGAATTCAAGGGGCCGCAGCCGGTTCCCGTGGTGATCGACATCGCCAGCGGGCCGAAATTCACCTTGGGCAATATCCACCTCGAGGGCGACGCAGCGGGGCTGATGAGCGCCGATTATGGCTTGATATCAGGCGGCGATGCGGGATCCGGCGCTGTGCTCAAGGCCGAGGCGCTGATCGTGCGGACGCTGAAGGAGCAAGGCAGGCCGCTGGCAGAGGTGACGGACCGGCAGATCGTCGCCGACCACGCTACTTCGACGCTGGACGTGACGCTGACGGTCGCCGCTGGGCCGGTCGCCGGCTATGGCGACACAACGGTGGAAGGCACCGAAAAGGTCGACCGCGACTTCACCGAATACATGACCGGCCTCAAGCGCGGCCGGCAGTACTCGCCGCAAGAGATCGATGACGCGCGCGACCGGCTGCTGGCGCTCGAGGTCTTCAACAGCGTGACGTTCAAGGAAGCCGACACGCTCGATGCCGACGGCAACATTCCGATCGGCGTCCAGGTCAGCGAGCGCAAGCCACGCTATTTCGGCGTCGGCGGCACCTTCTCCAACACCGAGGGGCTGGGCCTGGAAGGTTATTGGGGCCACCGCAATTTGTTCGGCCGGGCCGAGAAGCTGCGCATCGACGGCAAGATCAGCGGCATCGGCAGCAATGATCTCGGCGAGCTCAACTACAATGCCGGCATCATGTTCGAAAAGCCGGGCGTGATCGGGCCGGCATCGAAGTTCTTCGCCGGCGTCAAGACGGTACTCGAACATCCTGACGCCTATGACCATTTCTCGGTCAAGGGCAGCACCGGGCTGTCCTACGAGCTGACCAAGAAGCAGACGGTTTCCGCCGAGGTGGCGCTCGACTATTCCCGCATCCACGACGCTTTCGGCAAGCACAAATACCTGATCGCCAGCATTCCGCTGCAATATGTCTATGACAACCGGGACAACCGGCTGAACCCGACAAGCGGCTTCCGGGTGCTGGCCTATGCCGAGCCCAGCTACGACATTTTGAGCGGTGCGGCGTTCCTGAAGCTGAGGGGCGAAGGGTCGGCCTATCAGTCGCTGGACTCGGCTTCGAAATTCGTGCTGGCCGAACGTGTCGCCATCGGTTCGATCGTCGGCACCAGCCTCGAACATGTGCCAGCCGACCGGCGCTTTTATTCCGGGGGCGGCGGTTCGGTGCGCGGCTATGCCTATCAGGGCATCGGACCCAAGGACTTCACCGGCCAGCCGATCGGCGGCCTGTCCTTCTTCGAAACCTCGGTCGAGATGCGCATCGCCATCACCGATACGATCGGCATCGTGCCGTTCGTCGACGCCGGCACCGTATCGACCAAATCAGCTCCCGATTTCTCCGATGTCAAGGTCGGCGCCGGCGTCGGGCTGCGCTATGTCACGCCGTTCGGGCCACTGCGCATCGATGCCGCCGTGCCGCTCAACCGTGATCCGGGTGACCCGCATTTCGGCATCTATGCCGGCATCGGGCAGGCATTCTGAGCGATGAAAACAGTCTGGCGCATCCTCCGCATTGTCCTTTACACGCTGCTGATCGTGGTTGCGGGAGCGATCGGCGCGCTGGTGGTGCTGACCAAGACCGAGCGCGGCCGCGACAATCTCGCCGGCATCATTTCGCGGCTGGCTTCGAACGACAACCGCAAGATCACGGTCAGCGGCATAGACGGCATCTGGTCCGGGGCGCTCAGCGTCGACCATGTCGTGCTGGAGGACCGCGAGGGCGCCTGGCTGGTGGCGCGCAAGGTGGCCGTCGACTGGTCGCCGCTGGCGCTGCTGTCGAAAAACTTCAGCGCCGACCGTATCGCTGCCGAGCGTATCGAACTGGCGCGATTGCCGGTGGCCAGCACGCAGCCAGCGCCGAGCGGGGGTACGACGACGCTGCCGGTTTCCATCGACATCAAGCAGAT
>NZ_RZPH01000518.1:0-4171 GCF_004022825.1 Mesorhizobium sp. M7A.F.Ca.CA.004.04.2.1 | reverse complement strand
CGATCAAATCCTGCGACGGCCAGTGGTGCGAAATGACATTCGATGGCCACACAGGCTGGCTTGCCCAGTCGATCGTCTGGGGCGCCTATCCCGGCGAACGGGTCAAGGACTGATTCTTGACCCAGAATCTTAACCCCGATCCTTCACGGCCCGGTTTGGGTGTGTTGAAATTCAGGTCAGCCTAGCGCCCGATACGGCCGAGATGGGTGTCCTGAAAGCCGGTTGGCAGCTTCAGGCCATAGGCCAGCGCACGGTCGATGGCGATGTGCGCGATCCAGATCAGCGCAACCGCCATCGCGGCCGCATTGCCCCACATGTGCCCGCCGAGCAACAACAGCACGGGCACGGTAAGGGGGCCTCGCCGGTCATTCGCGGCGTTTGGGGCGCAGCCTCACCACGATATCGACATTGGCGATCTCCATCCCTTCCGGCGGCTCCGGCAGGTTGGCGACCGTCACCGGACCACTGTCGATGTCGAATATGCGGTTTTCGCCTTCGATGTAGAAATGGTGGTGGTCGGAGGTGTTGGTGTCGAAATAGGTTTTCGCGCCCTCCACGGCGAGGATGCGCAAAAGTCCCGCCTGGGTAAACTGGTGAAGGGCATTGTAGACGGTGGCCAGCGACACCGGCACGCCGGCGGCAACCGCCTCCTCGTGCAGTTCCTCGGCCGACAGATGCCGGTCGCCCTTGGCGAAAAGCAGATCGGCCAGCGCAATGCGCTGACGCGTCGGCCTCAGGCCAGCTTCACGGACCCGCTTGTCCACAGCGACATTTTCCTTCCGGCCGTCCAGGTCCATCTTCTCGTCGAACCCCACAGTTCCGCCCCAAGACACGCCCAGAATGGCAAAAAAATGAACGTCTGCCGAAACCGGACCTCTCAGGACATATATTCTGTCGTCCGAATGCGATCAATAGCGCGCATTGACCCAGGCAGACGAGCAGGCTAAGCGCAAACGCCGGTTTCCGGCCTGAAACAGATTGTGTTAGGAAACCAACGACAAGGGCACCCGATAGCCCGGAACGATATGGGGATGAGATTGATGGCGGGTAAATCCAGCTACGAGTACGACGAATTGCTGGCCTGCGCCCGCGGCGAACTGTTCGGACCGGGCAACGCCCAGCTTCCCTATCCGCCGATGCTGATGTTCGACCGCATCACCGAGATCAGCGAGACGGGCGGCGCCTTCGAGAAGGGTTTCATCCGCGCGGAGTTCGACATCAAGCCGGACCTGTGGTTCTTTGCCTGCCATTTCATCGGCAATCCGATCATGCCGGGGTGCCTCGGCCTCGACGCCATGTGGCAATTGACGGGCTTCTATCTTGGCTGGCTGGGCGAACCCGGCAAGGGGATGGCGCTGTCGACCGGTGAAGTGAAATTCAAGGGCATGGTCACGCCCTCGGTGAAGAAGGTCGAATATGGCATCGACTTCAAGCGCGTGATGCGGGGCCGGCTGGTGCTCGGCATCGCCGATGGCTGGCTGAAGGCGGATGGCGAACCCATATACGCGGCAACGGATTTGAAAGTCGGTCTGTCCAAGCAGTCGGCGGTTGGCTGACCGGCATCCCTGGCCAGCCCTCTGGCCAGCACCCCTGGAAGGAGTTGCGAATGAGACGTGTCGTAGTCACAGGCATCGGCATTGTGTCGTCGATCGGCAACAATGCCAACGAGGTGCAGACCTCTCTGCATGACGCCAGATCCGGCATCAGCTTCTCCGATTCCTTCGCCGAACACGGCTTCCGCTGCCAGGTCTGGGGAGCGCCGACGCTCGATCCATCGGCCATGATCGACCGCCGTGCGATGCGCTTCCTGAGCCAGGGGGCTGCCTGGAACCATGTCGCCATGGATCAGGCGATCGCGGATGCGGGCCTCGGCGAGAGCGACATCACCAATGAGCGCACCGGCATCGTCATGGGATCGGGCGGACCATCCACCCGCACCATCGTCGAAGCTGCCGAAACGACGCTGAAGAACGGCAGTCCCAAGCGCATCGGTCCGTTCGCGGTGCCGAAGGCAATGTCGTCGACCGCATCGGCGACGCTTGCCACCTGGTTCAAGATCCACGGCGTCAACTACTCGATCTCGTCGGCCTGTTCGACCTCGGCGCATTGCATCGGCAATGGCTATGAATTGATCCAGTGGGGCAAGCAGGACATCATCTTTGCCGGCGGCCACGAGGATCTCGACTGGACGATGTCGGACCTGTTCGACGCCATGGGCGCCATGTCGTCGAAATTCAACGACAACGCATCGACCGCTTCCCGCGCCTATGACGCCAATCGCGACGGCTTCGTCATCGCCGGCGGCGCCGGGGTGCTGGTGCTGGAAGAGCTTGAGCATGCCAAAGCGCGCGGCGCGAAAATCTATGCCGAGATCGTTGGCTATGGCGCGACGTCGGATGGTCACGACATGGTTGCCCCTTCAGGCGAGGGCGCAGTCCGCTGCATGCGCCAGGCGCTGGCCACGGTTTCCACACCGGTCGACTACATCAACACCCATGGTACCTCGACGCCGGTGGGAGATTCCAAGGAAATGGGAGCGATCCGCGAGGTGTTCGGCCCAGAGATGCCGTATATCACCTCGACGAAGTCGCTGACCGGCCATTCGCTGGGCGCGGCCGGCGTGCAGGAATCCATCTATTCGATCCTGATGATGCAGGGCGGCTTCATCGGCGAAAGCGCCCATATCGAGACCCTCGACCCCGAATTCGAGGGCATGCCGATCGTGCGAAAGCGCATCGACGACGCCAGGATCGACACTGTCTTGTCCAATTCGTTCGGCTTCGGCGGCACCAACGCCACGCTCGTTTTCCAGCGCTATTCCGCATAAGGATTTGCCGGCCATGGACGGATTGATGAAGGGCAAGCGCGGGCTTGTCATGGGTGTCGCCAACGATCATTCGATCGCCTGGGGCATCGCCCGGAAATTATCCGAACATGGCGCGGAACTCGCCTTCACCTATCAGGGTGATGCCTTCGGACGCCGGGTCAGGCCGCTGGCCGACAAGCTCGGCGCCTCGCTGGTCGTGCCGTGCGACGTCGAGGACAGCGCCTCTGTCGCGGCCACGTTCGAGACTCTGGGCAAGGAATGGGGCGGGCTGGATTTCGTCGTCCACGCCATTGGCTTTTCCGACAAGAACGAGCTGAAAGGCCTCTACGCCGACACCAGCCGGGACAATTTCGTCCGCACCATGGTGATCTCCTGCTACTCCTTCACTGAGGTCGCCCGCCATGCGGCCACCTTGATGAAGGACGGCGGATCGATGATCACGCTGACCTATGCGGGGTCGGTCCGCGTCATGCCGAACTACAATGTCATGGGCGTCGCCAAGGCAGGGCTGGAGGCGAGTGTCCGGTATCTTGCGAACGACTACGGTCCGCGCGCCATCAGGGTGAACGCCATTTCGGCTGGACCGGTGCGCACGCTCGCCGGCGCCGGCATTTCCGATGCGCGCCACATGTTCTCCTACCAGCAGCGAAACTCGCCGCTGCGCCGCACGGTGACCATCGACGAGGTCGGTGGCTCGGCACTTTATCTGTTGTCGGATCTGTCTTCCGGGGTTACCGGCGAAATCCACGATGTCGATTCCGGCTATCACATCGTTTCCATGCCGACGCTCGACGAATTGAAGCAGACCGACGGCGCACGAGACTAACGCCTGCCGCCCAAAGATGCGCGGCGGTTTTAAAATGGCGACATTTGAAGACACGAAGCTTAGGCGCGCCAGTTGAATCCGTTTCAGCGCCAGGCGCGTTGATCCGCTCAAGAAATACTTTCGGTCCAATAAAATTGGATTCATTCGCGGAAACTCATTTTAAGGAGATATCCGCTAGAAAGCCCCGTACTCAGGGGAACTTTCAATGCTCGCCGTCAGCCACCCGAAGCGAACACCGGTGTTCCGACTGCTCACCATAGCGAGTTCGGGTCTCGGCAGTTTCGTCCTCGGGCTCTGGGGCCTGAAGCTCGGTCTCGGCGATGGTTTTGCCGGCATCTCCGCGGACATGATGGTCTCGGTGATGGCCGCTCTTTGCGCACTGGCGGCGTCGGTCGCCGCGATGTCCTTCTTCGCCGGCGTCGATGAATCAGCGGATTTCGTCTTCACGGAAACCCATTTCGACAAGCTGACCGGCCTGGTGGCACGCCCGGCGATGGTCGGCAAGATTGCCGAGGCGG
>NZ_RZPH01000517.1:0-4177 GCF_004022825.1 Mesorhizobium sp. M7A.F.Ca.CA.004.04.2.1 | reverse complement strand
CCGGGCGCAGCGCCTTGATGGCAGCATTCAGCACGCCGGCATCGCTGCCGCCGCCGCCGATGAAGATCGCGTCCGGCGTGTCCAGCCTGGCAAGTGCCCTGGGCGCGCTGCCTTCCACCACGACAAGGCCGGGAACGCCACAGGCGGCGGCGTTGCGGCCAATGCGGGCGGCGCGGATCGGATCGGCCTCGATGGCAATGGCGCGCATCGAAGGGTGGGCCAACATCCATTCGATGCCGATGGAACCGGAACCGGCGCCGATGTCCCACAGCAATTCGCCGCGTTTCGGCGCCAGCGCCGACAGGGTGATCGCGCGGATCTCGCGCTTGGTGATCTGGCCGTCATGGTCGAACAGATGATCGGCAAGGCCTGATGTGAGCGGCAGGACGCGCGCGTCCGGACCGGATTCAACTTCGACCGCCAGCACGTTGAGCGGATTGATGTTTTCGAGATCGAAGGCATCGGCGCGGATCGTGCGGTGGTCCTCGCTTGGCCCACCCAAGGCCTCCAGGATCGTCAGCCGCGATGCGCCGAAGTCGAGTTCGGTGAGCAGGCGCGCTATTGCAGCGGGGGCTTCGGCATCCGAGGTCAGTGCCAAAATGCGCGCGCGTGGCTGCAGCAGCGGCCGGATCAGGTCGAGCGGCCGGCCGTGCAGCGAGACGGTCTCGATGTCCTGCAGCGCCCAGCCAAGGCGCGCGGCCGCCAGCGAAACGGCCGACGGTGCGGGGATGACATGCATCTCCTGTTGCTTGACCTTGCGGGCGAGGGTGGCGCCGACGCCGTGGAAGAACGGATCGCCTGAAGCGAGCACGCAGACGCGCCTGTCGGCAAGCGCCAGCACGTCAGCCATCTCGGCATCGAAAGGAACCGGCCAGGCGCGCGCCTCGCCCTTGGCGAAGGAAGCGACCAGCGCCAGGTGCCGCTTGCCGCCGAAGATGATCTCCGCCTCGGCAATCCGCTGCTTGGCCTCGTCGCCGAGACCCGCTAAACCGTCCTCGCCGATGCCGACGATTGTGAGCCATTTTGGGGTGAGCTTGGCACCGCGCGGACCTTCAGCAGGCATGATGACCCACCGTATTCTGATCCTCGGCGGCACCACCGAAGCCCGGCAACTGGCCGGAAAACTGGCGGCGCGCGCCTCGGTCACGCTGTCGCTGGCTGGCCGCACTGAAAGCCCGGTCGCGCAAGGCGTGCCGGTGCGAACGGGGGGCTTTGGCGGTGCCGATGGATTGGCCGATTATTTGCGGAAAGAGCCTATCGACCTGCTGATCGACGCGACGCACCCCTATGCGGCGCAGATCTCCGCCAATGCGGCGCAAGCCGCCCGCGTGGCCGGTGTGCCGATCCTTGCGCTGCGACGCCCCGGCTGGGAGCCTGTCGAAGGCGACCGCTGGACTGAGGTCATTACATCCGGCGATGCCGCGCGAGCGCTTGGACTGGCGCCGCGCCGTGTTTTCCTGGCGCTGGGCCGGCAAGAGGTCGCTGCTTTCGAAGCTGCGCCCCAGCATCATTATCTCGTCCGCAGCGTCGACGCGATCGAGCCCAAGCTTGCCGTGCCGGATGCGAGCTATCTTCTGGCCCGTGGCCCGTTTCGTGAGGCGGAGGAACGCGCGCTGCTCGAAAAGCAACGCATCGATGTCGTCGTGTCCAAGAACAGCGGCGGCGAAGCGACTTATGGCAAGATCGCCGCGGCGCGGGCGCTTGGCCTCGAGGTGGTCATGATCCAACGGCCAGTCTTGCCGGATGTTCCCGCGGCTGAAAGCGTTGAAGCGCTGACCGTGTTGGTCGATCATTTTGTCCGTCCCGTGGACGAGCGCGGCGTGTAGACCAGCGCCGGCTTCTCCGCGCGCTTGATGATGCGGGTCTCCGGCGAGCCGATGATGATGCAGGTCGCCATGTCGGCCTTCTCTGCCTCGACATCGGCCAGCAGATAGACCTCGATGCGCTCATCCGGGCGGCCGGCGGCGCGGCCGAAAATCACTGGTGTGGTACCAGGCAGGATCGCGGTCAGGCATTCGAAGGCGCGGCCGAGCTGCCAGGGGCGCGCCTTGCTGATCGGGTTATAGAGCGCGATGACGAAGCCGGCGCCGGCCGCCGCCAGCAGGCGCAGTTCGATCAACTCCCATGGCTTCAGATTGTCGGACAGCGAGATGGCGCAGAAATCATGGCCGAGCGGCGCGCCGATGCGGGCGGCGACCGCCAGCATGGCGGTGATGCCGGGCACCACAGCGACATCGACCGCGCGCCATTCGGCCGGGCCGGCCTCGATCGCCTCGCAGACGGCCGCCGCCATGGCGAACACGCCGGGGTCGCCACCGGAAACCACCGCGACGTCGTGGCCCTCGGCGGCTTTGATCAGTGCGTCCTTGGAGCGGGCGAGTTCCTCGCGATTGTCGGAAGCGACGCGGGTCTGTTCCGGGCGCAATTCCAGCCGGTCGAGATACGGTTTGTAGCCGTAAAAGAATTTCGCCTCGGCGACGGCGCGGCTGGCTTCCGGAGTGACTTGATCGGCATTGCCGGGCCCAAGGCCGATGACAGTGAGACGGCCGCTCATGCCTGCGCTCCCACGGCGCCGGGGCGGCCGGACCAGCCGGCGACCAGCACGATGGCGAAATAGGGCGCCTTGTCGTCCGGCTTGTCGGCCAGCTTCATCGACACGCTGCCGGCCATGGTGCCGCGCTCGACATAGACGGCGCGCGACAGCTTGGCCGTAGCCTCCAGCGCCCGCCTGATCTTTGGCAGGTTACGGCCGACCTTCATGATGACGGCGGCATCGGTGTCAGCCAGCCGGCGCGTCAGCTCGAACTCGCTCATCGTGCCGGGCAGCACGGTCAGCACGTCATCGCCCTGGACGATCGGGATACCAGTCTGCGACCAGCAGCCGGACATAGCGGTTACGCCGGGAATGACTTCGGTGGGGAAGCGATGGGCGAGGCGCACATGCAGATGCATGTAGGAGCCGTAGAAAAGCGGGTCGCCCTCGGACAGCACCGCAACCATCTTGCCTGCCTGGAGGTGCTCGGCGACCTTCTCGGCGGACTCCTCGTAGAAAGTCGTGATCTGCGAGCGGTAGTCGTCGTGATCCTTGTCGATTTCGGTGGTGACGGGATAGAGCAGCGGCAATTCCGTCATTTCAGGCCGGAACTGCGCTTCGACGATGGCGCGCGCATTGCTGTTGTTGCCGCGCTTGGCGAAATAGGCCACGACATCGGCTTCCGCCAAGGCCCGCGCGGCTTTCAGGGTCAGCAGTTCGGGGTCGCCGGGACCGGTGCCGACGCCGACGAGACGACCTTTGGGAAGGGCGTTCACAGGCCGGGCCTCGCCAATGAATTGAGCGCGGCGGCGGTCATGGCGCTGCCACCGAGCCGGCCACGCACGATGGCAAAGGGAACGCCGTAGGAATTCTCGGCCAGCGCGTCCTTCGATTCGGCAGCACCGACGAAGCCGACCGGCATGCCGATGATGGCCGCAGGCTTCGGCGCGCCGTCGCGCAGTTTTTCCAATAGATAGAACAGCGCGGTCGGTGCATTGCCGATGGCAACCACCGAGCCCGCCATGCGCTCGCCCCACAAATCGATCGCGGCGGCCGAGCGGGTGTTGCCGATTTCCCTGGCGATGTCGTGCGTGCGCGGATCGCGCAAGGTGCAGATCACCTCGTTGCCGGCCGGCAGCCTGGCGCGGGTGACGCCATGCGAGACCATTTCCGCGTCGCAGAAAATTGGCGCGCCCGCCGCCAAAGCGGTGCGGGCAGCGGCAACCAAATCCGTGGAGAACACAAAATGACTTGAAGATTCGACCTGGCCGCAGGCATGGATCATGCGGATGGCGACATCGGCCTCGGCCTCGGAGAAGCGCGACAGATCGGCCTCGGCGCGGATAATGGCGAAGGAGCGCTCGTAGATCGCCGTGCCGTCATGGATGTAGTCGTAGGCGGCCATGCTCATTTCCGTTTTTCAGTTTGGGCCTGTCGGTAAGCCTCGGCGATACCGGCCGGCCCGAGCCTTGTCAGGCAAGCAGCGGCAGTCTCGCCTTGATATCGTGCGCTGCGGATCATTGCCGCGACGCGGCGGATGCCGCGCGCGGCGTCATAGCCCGGCCTGTAGCCCGCAGGAAGGGCCTTTGCCGTCGCGTTCACGACAAGTCCGGCTCCGTTTTCGCCGCCGACAATCGCTAGGGC
>NZ_RZPH01000516.1:0-4184 GCF_004022825.1 Mesorhizobium sp. M7A.F.Ca.CA.004.04.2.1 | reverse complement strand
GTCAACGAACTGCTGGCCAGTCGCGGTCTGCCGCCGCTGCGCCTGGATCAGGTCACGGCCATGATCGGCGGCGGCGTCAGGAAATTGATCGAGCGAGCCTTCGCCGCGTCGGGAGCGCCACTGCTCGGCAACGCTCTCGATGAGGCCCATCGCGTCATGGCGCCTATCTACCGCCGGCATCTGACCGGCCTGACAAGGCTGATGCCTGGAGTCAGGGAGGCTCTCACCCACTTTCATTTGGGCGGAGTAAGCATGGGCGTGGCAACCAACAAACCGCAGTTGGCGACCCGCGAAATCCTGCTTCATTTCGGATTGACGGAATATTTCGGCGCAATCGTTGGCGGAGACGCGGTGACATTCCTGAAACCGGCGCCCGATGCCCTGCTGCTGGCGTTGGCACAGCTTGGGGTCGACGCCGGTGACGCGCTGCTGGTCGGAGACAGTGGCGCTGACCTGGGTGCCGCACGCGCCGCCGGCATGGCCGTCATTCTGTTGCGCGGCGGCTACAGCCACATTCCGGTGGAAGAGCTTGGCGCCGACCTTGTTTGCGACAGCCTTTTCGATCTGCCTTCGGCCATGCAGAAGCTGCAAGCCGATGCGTGATCAAGGCGTCCGCCGGCCGAACGCAAATTCGAACGGCCGGCTGCGCTCTATTTCGAGAATTGCTTCAGATAGGCAATGACATTGGCGATGTCTTCGTCCTGCTTGAGGCCGACAAACGCCATCTTCGTTCCTTTGATCATGGCCTTGGGATCGTGAAGATAGGTCTTCAGCGAGGGCTCATCCCATTTGACGCCGGATTTTCCAGCCGCGACCATCGCCTGAGAATAGCTGAACCCCGGGTGTGTCCCAGCCGTTCGGCCTATGACGCCGTTCAACGACGGGCCGACCTTGTTCTTGTCCTGGTCGGCGGCATGGCAGACCTTGCATTTGGCGAAGACCTTCTCACCGGCCGCCGCATCCTGGGCCTGGGATTGGCTCGCCATGAAGGGCACAACGGACATGACTGCGAAAAATGCGATTGCGCGCATGGTATTTCCTCATTGATCGTCTGGGTGCCCTGGACGATTTGCGCATGCCGATCCTTTGATCCGTCTGCATGCGCCTTACGCGGTGGAGTGGAATATCCGCTTCTCCCGTGGAGCCGCGCCGCGTGGCTCAGAAGCTAATTGGCATGTTGTGAAAGTCAATCGTACAAAGGTTTAGAGGCCTGGGTGCTCAAGAGACCTGTCCATTCGTCTTTGTTGACGGCTATCCGGCGAGCGCGTAGCTTGACCTCATTCCGGTTTCTCCATTGGCACCTCGGGAAATCCGGCAAGCGGTGATTTTGTCCTCGCTCCTGGTTGGGCTGGGCTTGCCGATATGGGCGTTTGGGAACGCGCAAGAGGTGCTGAATGGACATGGTCGATCTCATATTGACGGTTTGCCTCAGCGCCAATCCGAGCAATTGCCGAGACGAACATCTCTATTTCGAGAGCCGCGGCACTCTGTTCCAATGCATGATCCTTGCCCCCAGCGAAATCGCGAAATGGTCTCAAGAACACCCGAACCTCAAGGTCATGCGCTGGAAATGCGCATTTCCGAGCAAGGAACGAGCCATCTAATTTGGCAGCGCGGAACCCTGGGGAGGAGGTGTCATGATGGTTTCACGGCGCATGACGCTGCGTCTGGCGGTTCTCGGGACAGCCGCTGTTCTTGCTACCAGGCCGGTCGTTGCGGCAGCCAGGATTCGCCTCGGTGTGCTGAAGTTCGGAACCGTGAGTTGGGAACTCGATACGCTAAGGCGGCACAAATTCGATGCCGCCAACGGGATCGATCTGGAGATCATCGACTTCGCCGGCGAGGATGCAACCAACGTCGCGATGCTGGCTGGCGCGATCGACATGATCGTCTCCGACTGGCTGTGGGTCTCGCGCCAGCGCTCCGAAGGCGGCGACCTCACATTGACCCCCTATTCGACCTCCGTGGGGGCGATCATGGTGAAGGAGGATTCGCCGATCCGGACGGTCGCCGATCTCGAGGACAAGAAAATCGGCGTCGCCGGCGGCCCGCTCGACAAGAGTTGGCTGCTTATACAAGCGCTGAGCAGACGCGATCTCGGCGTCGACCTGTCGGCAGCCAGCGACATCGTCTTCGGCGCGCCGCCGCTGATTTCGGAAAAGGCGATACAGGGCGAACTCGATGCGGTGCTGAATTTCTGGCATTTTTGCGCCCGTCTCGAGGCCAATGGCTTCCGTCGACTGATCGGCGTGAACGACGCGGCAAAGTCGCTCGGGGCTCTGGGACCCGTTTCGACCCTCGGTTACGTCTTCCATGACCAATGGGCAAACGAGAACCCGGATGCAGTCAGGGGTTTCGTGAGGGCGTCCGCGCAAGCCAAGGACTTGCTGGCCAGATCCGATGACGAATGGCTGCGCCTGGCGCCGATCATTCGCGCGGAAGGCAAGGAACTGGAAAAGCTGCGCGATCGCTACCGCCAGGGCATTCCCAGACGGTCGGTCGCGGAGGAAGCGGCCGACGCCGGCAGGCTATACCATGTGCTGGCGGCGATCGGCGGCGCGAAACTTGTCGGCAGCGCGCCGGAAATGGCGCCCGGCACGTTCTGGCAGGATCCCCGGAAATGACCGCATTGGGAACCGACGGCACGCGTGATGCTCCGCCGAGCATGTCCGGCCGACGCAGTCTGGCGACGGCACTCATGCCCGCGCTGACTGTTGCGGTCTCCCTGCTCGGGCTTTGCCTGCTGTGGAACCTTGCGGCAAGTGTCTGGCCAAGCCGTGCCTTTCCAGGGCCTCGGCAGGTCTGGCAGGTGCTTCTCAGGGAGGCTGCGAGCGGCGACCTCTTTTACCATCTCGGCGTGACTCTCGGCCGGGTCGCCGCGGCATATATCGTCGCCATGATCATCGGATCCGTCATCGGCGTTTTGCTCGGCAGCCATCGTCGCGTCGACCGCTTTTTCAACCCATGGGTGATCCTGTTCCTCAACATCCCGGCGCTGGTGGTCATCGTCCTCGGCTACATTTGGTTCGGCCTCAACGAGGCGGCGGCGATCGGCGCGGTGGCGGTGAACAAGATCCCGAATGTCGTGGTGACGATGCGCGAAGGCGCCAGGGCGCTTGATCCAAGTTACGCCGAAATGGCCACCGTCTATCGCTTCGGCCGCCTTGAACGCATCCGCCATATCCTGCTGCCGCAATTGCAGCCCTATCTTGCCGCCGCATCGCGATCCGGCATTGCCCTCATCTGGAAGATCGTCCTGGTCGTCGAACTGCTCGGCCGCTCGAACGGTGTCGGCTTCCAGATCCATCTCTATTTCCAGCTCTTCGATGTCGCCGCCATCCTTGCCTACACGCTGGCTTTCGTGGCGGTGATGCTTGTCATTGAACTTCTCCTGGTGCAGCCCGTTGAACGACATGCAACCCGTTGGCGCCGTCGTCCCGCTTAAGGTCGACATCGCCGAAAAGACCTTCAGGTCCACGCGAGGCGTCTCGATCACGGCGCTTCAGGACCTTTCCTTCGAGGTCCGGCAAGGCGAATTCGCCTGCTTGCTGGGACCGTCGGGCTGCGGCAAAACCACGACGCTGCGTATCCTGCTTGGCTTGGACAAAGACTTTTCCGGCTCCTTTCAGTTGCCGCAAGGAGGTTCGAACCGCATCGCCGCCGTATTCCAGGAACCGACCCTGCTGCCGTGGCGAACGGTGGAACAGAATGTCAGGCTGGCGTTGCCCAAAAGCTTGAGAGCGAAAAATCTCGACGGGCTGTTCGACACGCTCGGCCTCGCCGGCATGCGCTCGCTCTATCCTGCCGAACTGTCGCTCGGCCTTGCGCGCAGGGCAGCACTTGCCAGGGCTTTCGCCACCGAGCCGGCGGTGCTTTTCCTGGACGAACCTTTTGTCTCGCTCGACGAACAGACCGCCGAGCGGCTTCGGCATCTGCTTTTGACCGTGTGGTCGGCACGGCCAACGACCGCCTTGATGGTGACGCACAATCTACGCGAGGCACTGATGCTGTCGGACCGCATCATCGTGCTCGCGCCACGGCCAACCCATGTGCTCGGCGTGTTCGACGTACGGTTGCCACGGCAACATCGCAATTCGCAGGTGATGAGCGACCTCCTGCGGTCGTTCCATCATAGATTTCCGGACGTCACCTGATCGCCTGCTGGCGAAATGCATATCGGAGGC
>NZ_RZPH01000515.1:0-4188 GCF_004022825.1 Mesorhizobium sp. M7A.F.Ca.CA.004.04.2.1 | reverse complement strand
ATCTGCGTCTTGGCGATCTCGCCACCCTTGGCCGGATCGTTCCAGGCAGCCGGCGTGTCGCCGGTCATGTTCTGGATGACATCAGTCGCACCCGCCGACTTGGCGCCGCCGACATAGCCGCATTCGAACTTGCGGATCAGAGGGATATCCATGCCGCCAACGAAGGAGACCTTCTTGGACTTAGAGGCCATCGCCGCCAGGATGCCGACGAGGTAGGAGCCCTCCTGTTCCTTGAACTTCAGCGACCGCACGTTCGGCAGATCGACCTGGTCGTCGATGATGGCGAAGTTCAGGTCGGGATATTCGGCGGCGACCTTGGTCAGCGCGTCCGTCCAGGCAAAGCCGGCCATGACGATCGGGTTGCGGCCGTCCTCGGCGAAGCGGCGCAGCGCCTGCTCACGCTGCGAGGCATTGGAGACCTCGAATTCGACGTAGGCCGTGCCGGTTTCCGTCTTGAATTTCTCGGCGCCGTTGTAGGCAGCCTCGTTGAAGGATTTGTCGAACTTGCCGCCGAGATCATAGAGGATGGCCGGCTGGACATCCGCGGCGAAAGCCGGAAGAACCATTGCGGTTGCGGCCAGGAGGCCGAGAACGATACGTTTCATGTGATCCACACCCTGTCGGTTATTTTTTCCGTTATGCACCGCATGCCTGCCCGGTTCTCCGGCAGGCATACGACGTCAGCCAGGAGTGTACTCCCTCCCGCTCGGCGGCAATCTGGCATGGCCCGAAACAAAATTCACGCGGAATTTTGACCTTTTGGAAAAGCTTGGTGCGGACAAGCCGCACCGCAGCTTGTCCTTGCGCCAAGTGTCAGGCGGAGGCGGCGGCAGGGATGGCGCAAGCGACGCCGGTGCCTTTGAGGTTGCACGTGCCGTAAGGGTTCTTCGCCAAATATTGCTGGTGATCGGCTTCGGCGAAGTAGAATTCGGCCGCCGGCGCGATCTCGGTGGTGATCCTGCCGTGGCCGGCACCGCGCAGCGAGGTCTCATACGCATCGCGCGAGGCGCTCGCCGCCCGCAATTGCGCCTCGTCGCTCGTGTAGATCGCGGAGCGATAGGCGGTGCCGACATCATTGCCCTGGCGCATGCCCTGCGTGGGGTCGTGGCTTTCCCAGAACAGCTTCAGAAGCCCAGCATAGGAGACGATCTCGGGGTCATGGACCACCAGCACCACTTCGGCATGACCGGTAAGCCCGGTGCAGGTCTCCTGATAGGTCGGATTGGGGGTGAAGCCGCCGGCATAGCCAGCCGCGGTGACCCAGACGCCTTCGATCTGCCAGAACAGCCGCTCCGCACCCCAGAAGCAGCCCAGTCCGAACATCGCCGTCTCCAGCCTCTCGGGATAAGGACCCTTGAGCGATCTTTTCAAGACCTTGTGTCTGGATGCGGTCGGGATCGCCCTGGCGCGGCCCGGCAGGGCCTGGGAGGGCTTCGGCAGATTGAGCTTCTTGTTCAGCATGTCGCTGAGAAAGAACATGCGCGGCTCCTCTCCGGGTGAAACGCAAGAAGCCGCATGACGGCGGCTTTGTTTGAGCATCGGATTCCCAAAACCGGCAACCGCTTTTGGGTCCGATGCTCTAGGTGGCGGCGAACTGCCCAGCACGCGGCGGCCGCCTGTAGCCTATCGCATAGAGCAGGAAAGCCAGCACCGCGAACACGGCGAAGCCCGGCTGGTTCAGCACCCAGGCGACGGCGCCGTCCCACAGCAGCGGGCTGGCCTTGGTTCGGATGAAGGTTTCGAAGGCGGCCCTCGTGTCGGGCGAGACCGCCAGCCAACTGGTGTTGAGCGGGGTCAGCACCAGCACGGAGGCCGCCACGGTGCGTGTCGCGTCGAGCACCGCCATGATGACGGAAATCGACAGCGCGATCATTGCGGCAAGACGAAAGACGAAGCGAAACATCAGAACCCTCCTCCGGGCTGGTCCCCTCCCGAGGGGCCTTTCAGAGATAGAATGCGCATGGCTGGATCGCAATCGCCATACGCGAATTTGCAGACTCCAAACTCAGGTCAACAGAAGGCCGGACGACAGTCGGTCGGGTGGCTTTTCATTGACATGTGAGGGCAGCTATGCTAACAATTTCAGCAGGGTGCTGATTTGCGCCGACGACCCGCCGCACAGGCGGGTTTTTGCGTTTGGTGCCTCGCAAACCGACGTGCCGGCCAAGTCTTCAAAGACCGGGTGAACCCGGATTCGTTGCCCTGCGCGAATTATGCGGCCGGCTTCCTTTTGCGCCGATGGACACGCCAGACGGCAAAAACGCCGCCGCCAATGGCGCCGATCACCAGGCCGGCCAGGCCGGTGAACACGGCGAAATAGCCGCAGGCGCCCTCGAAACAGCTCATCTCGGTGGCATCAGCGATCACCGAGCCGATGGCGAATCCGCCCACGGCGCCGATGACCGCGCCCAGGACGATGCCGAGCAGCGCGGCGACGACCGAGACGAAGACAGGCGGGCTTTCGGTTTCCGGATTGACATAAACGGCATCGGCTTCGGATCCACGGCGCAGCAGATAGATGCAGAGGACCCCGATGGCGAGTTGAGCAGCGGTGATGGCAAGCGCCTGGCCCGAAAAGACGAAATCCGAAATCGTCAGTGCACAGGCCTGCCAGGCCACCAGCCAGATGATTGTGGCGACCTGCCAGATGGTGAACTGGCGCGGGAAACGGGCCGAGCGGCCGAAGGCGAGGCCGAGCAGGTAAAGCCCCCACAGGATGGTGATGATGTCGACGGCGAGCCCGCCATAGACAAGGTAAAACACGCTGTCTGGCAGGCCGGTGGCGCCGACCGCGGGCCAGACGGAGATCAGGCCGTAGACCGACCACGCCATGACGAAGACGAGCCAGCCCACCGGCACGAAGGAAAGCCCGCTGTCCGGCCGCCTGACTGGCGTCTGTCCATTGCTCGATGTCATGTCCGCACAATGCCCCCGCAAAGCCTCGGCACCCGACAGGCAACTCCGGGGGAAGTCAAGGGCGGCCGGCCCGGCGGTCGTGCCTGTGCACACCATTGCAGCGGCGGCGCCCGTAAAAACGGGCATGCCGGCGGCCTTGCGAAACACTGTATGGCCGGCAAAGCGAATAGACTGCTGATATGGCTTGGCATTCGGCGCCGGATCGACTAGATGAGCCCCGCGCCTGTTGCTTCGACGGCTCAGGTGCGGGGAAGGGCGTTCGCTGGTTGGCGGCGCCGATGGCGGAAGTTCCGCCTTGCCCCAAGGGAGGTGCATCTCCCCAACCCGCGCGGCAAAACCGGCCGACGCGACATGCATGGACGGAGAGGTGGCCGAGTGGTTGAAGGCGCACGCCTGGAAAGTGTGTTTACGGGAGACCGTAACGCGGGTTCGAATCCCGCTCTCTCCGCCAGCTTGCACCTAGGTGTGATCAAGATCGGCGCGCCCCAGGCAATATGATCTGGCGCAGGCTGCCGACGCTCATCGCGATCTCGAGGCCAGGAGGACAACCGGGGCGCTTGTGCTTGGTGCAATCTCGAACACGACCGACGTCCCGTGATGAATTGCTTCGCCAAATCAAAACGGGGTGGTCGATCGTCTCGCCCTAGATCACCGCTTCCTCGAGGAACGGCTCGTTGCGCTCTATGCGCTCGTAACAGAATGGCGACAGATCGAGCGTCTGGAAAGCCCCGTGAACGATAAGTTCTGAAACTCCCCGGCCCACGGCTGGCGACTGTTGCAGCCCGTGCCCCGAGAAGCCGTTGGCAAACATGAAATTGGTCACCTGCGGGTGGAAGCCGACGATGCCGTTGTGGTCGAGCATGTTGTACTCGTAGTGGCCGGTCCAACTGGTCTGGACCTTGAGTGCGTCGAAAGACGGAATGCGGTGCCAGAGTGCCGGCCAGATGTAGTCGTCGAACTCTTCATGGTGCATTTCAAAGTCGTCGTAGCCGGCCGGTCCGTCGCCCTGCGGCGTGTTGCCGGTGAGAAAAAGTTCGCCTTCCGGGCGCACGAATGTACCGGAAAGGTCGATGACGTTGGGCATCCGGCCGGGGATCGGGTTGGCGCTGGCAAAGACGAAGCTGTAGCGCTTGTAGGGCGCGACCGGGATCGACAGGCCGGCCATGGCTGCGACCTGCTGCGCGCGCGGACCCGCGGCGTTGACCAATGTTCCGCAACGAACCGTCTGGCCGGTCGCGAGGCGCACCGAGATGACCCGTCCATCGGCAATAT
>NZ_RZPH01000514.1:0-4193 GCF_004022825.1 Mesorhizobium sp. M7A.F.Ca.CA.004.04.2.1 | reverse complement strand
GCCGCGATCAGGCGATCCAGTTCGATATCTTCAACCGCCGGGCGCTGGACCTGTTGTCGGACGCGGCAAGTCAGGCAGCACTGGCGGGCGATCTCGCACGGGCCAAAAAATTGTCGGACACTTGGCATGAGGCGCTGGACGCTATATCTGAGACCGATACCTACAATCTCGACAAGAAGCAGCACGCCCTGATCATGATCGACCGCCTGAATTCTGCAATGCGAATGTGACGGTTTTCCCGATGCATGCCGTTGTCCCCAAAACCGGGGCCACTTTTGGGCGGCATGCATTGGCATCGGGATGGCAAATGCTGCCTCGATACGATATCCACCGCCACGCCTTTCCATTCAGACATTCATGACGGTTCATTCATGTCACGCGACAAGTTCTACATCACCACCCCGATCTTTTATCCGAACGGCAAGCCGCATATCGGCCACGCCTATACGGTCATTGCAACCGATGCCCTGGCGCGCTTCCAGCGCCTGGATGGCAAGGACGTATTCTTCCTGACCGGTACCGACGAACACGGTCTGAAGATGCAGCAAACGGCCGAGAAGGAAGACATAACGCCGCTGGCGCTGGCCGACCGCAATTCGGCGATTTTCCGCGCCATGACCGATGCGATGGGTGGCTCGAACGACGACTACATCCGCACGACGGAACCGCGCCACTACGAATCCTGCCAGGCAATCTGGAAGGCGATGGCCGCCAATGGCGACATCTATCTCGACCGCTATAGCGGCTGGTACTCGGTGCGCCAGGAAGCCTATTTCGACGAAGGTGAGACGATCGTCGGCGACGACGGCGTGCGTCGCGAACCGCTTGGATCGCCCGTCGAATGGAACGAGGAAGAAAGCTACTTCTTCAGGCTTTCCGCCTATCAGGACAAATTGCTGGCGCTTTATGAGAGCCAGCCCGACTTTGTCGGTCCGACCGAGCGCCGCAACGAGGTGCTCAGCTTCGTCAAGTCCGGGCTGAAGGATCTGTCGATCTCGCGCACGACCTTCAAATGGGGCGTGCCGGTGCCGGGCGACGACAAGCATGTGATGTATGTCTGGGTCGATGCCTTGACCAACTACATCACCGCCGCCGGCTATCCCGACACAAAGGCCGAGCAATGGCGCTATTGGCCGGCTACGCACATCATCGGCAAGGACATTGTCCGCTTCCATGCGGTCTATTGGCCGGCCTTTCTGATGTCGGCGGGCATCGAGTTGCCAAAGCGCGTTTTCGCGCATGGCTTCCTGTTCAACCGCGGCGAGAAGATGTCGAAATCGGTTGGCAACGTCGTGGATCCATTCGCGATGGTCGAGCACTACGGTCTCGACCAGGTGCGCTACTTCTTCCTGCGCGAGGTGCCCTTCGGCAACGACGGCAGCTACAGCCATGACGCGATCGTCAACCGCACCAATGCCGACCTTGCCAATGGTCTCGGCAACCTGGCGCAGCGCTCGCTGTCGATGATCGCCAAGAACTGCGGCGGCGTGGTGCCACAGCGCGGCGACCTGACGGATGCCGACAGCGCGATCCTGGACCAGGCCGTCGCCGCTCTCGACACCGCGCGCAAGGCGATGGCCGAGCAGGGCATCCATCTGGCGCTGGCGTCGATCTTCGGCGTGGTGGCGGAAGCCGATCGCTACTTTGCCGGAGAGGCGCCATGGGCGTTGAAGAAGACCAACCCGGTGCGCATGGAAACGGTGCTGTGGACGACCGCCGAAGTCGTGCGCCGCGTGGCGGTGCTGTGTCTGCCCTTTACTCCGGGATCAGCCGCCAAACTGCTCGATCTGCTGGCGGTGCCGGCGGACAGCCGCGATTTCGCGCATGTCCACGCGGACCATGCGCTGGTGCCGGGCACCGCGTTACCCGTGCCGGAAGGGGTTTTCCCACGTTACGTCGACCAGCCGGACGCGAACGTCTGATGCTCGTCGACAGCCACTGCCATCTGGATTTTCCAGATTTCGCCGAGGAGCGGGCTTCCATTGTCGCTCGCGCCAAGGCGGCCGGTATAGGCCGCATGGTGACGATCTCAACTCGCGTGAAGAGATTTCAGCAAATTATTGAAATTGCAGAGACTTTCGACGAAATATACTGTTCGGTCGGCACCCATCCGCACAATGCCGCGGAAGAGCTAGACGTAACATCTGCCGATCTGGTACGGCTGGCCGCCCACCCGAAAGTGGTTGCGATCGGCGAGGCCGGTCTCGACTATTTCTACGACAAGGCGCCACGCGATGCGCAGGCACAAGGCTTTCGCAATCACATCGCCGCCGCACGCGAAACGGGGCTGCCGCTGGTCATCCATTCGCGCGATGCCGATGCAGATATGGCTGATATTCTTGAGGCCGAAACGGGGAAGGGCGCCTTCCCCTTCATCCTGCATTGCTTTTCTTCCGGACATAGGCTCGCCGAAATTGGCGTCGCTCTCGGCGGCTACGTGTCGTTCTCGGGTATCCTGACCTTCAAGAATTCGGCTGAGTTGCGCGCCATTGCCGCCGATGTGCCGCATGACCGCCTGCTGGTCGAAACCGACGCGCCCTACCTGGCGCCCGTGCCGTTTCGCGGCAAACGCAACGAGCCGGCCTATGTCGCCCATACCGCCAAGGTGCTGGCCGAAACCATCGGCGTCAGCGAAGCTGAAATCGCCGATCTGACGACGGATAATTTCTTCCGGCTGTTCGGCAAGATGCCGCGGCCTGTAGAGCAAAGCGCCTGAACGATGACCGACCGGCTGCGCCTCACCATTCTCGGCTGCGGCTCGTCGCCGGGTACGCCGCGCATCACCGGCGACTGGGGCAATTGCGACCCCGACAACCCGAAGAACCGGCGCACGCGTGCCGCCGCACTCGTCGAGCGGATCGCGTCGAATGGCGGCCGCACGACTGTGGTCATCGACACGGGGCCGGATTTTCGGCAGCAGATGCTGCTGGCCGGCGTTAAACGTATCGATTCGGTCGTCTATACCCACCCGCATGCCGACCATATCCATGGCATCGACGATCTGCGCGGCTTCGTTCTCGATCAGCGCCAGCTGATCGACGTTCATGCCGACAGGGCGACGATGCTTCGGCTGCGGGAAGCGTTCGGATACTGTTTCGAGACGCCGCAAGGCAGTTCCTATCCGCCGATCGTCAGGCCGCATCTCATCGACCACACCAGGCCGGTGGTCATCGAAGGAGAGGGGGGTACCCTCACCCTCGAGCCGCTGCCGCAGATCCACGGCGACATCGTATCGCTCGGTTTCCGCATCGGCGGCCTCGCCTATTGCCCCGACATCAGCGACTTTCCGGAACCCACCGCCGAACGGCTGCGCGCCCTCGACGTGCTGATCATCGACGCGCTGCAATACCGGACACATCCTAGTCACCTGTCCCTTGGCGAAGCGCTTGATTGGATCGAGCGGCTGGCGCCGATACATGCGGTGCTGACGCATATGCACGTGCCGCTCGACTACGCAACGGTGGTGGCCGAGACACCAGCCAATGTCGAACCAGCCTATGATGGGATGATGATTGAAATCCCTTACGAATCAGCGTGAAAGAAACAGAACTTCATGACCGGCTCCAGGGCTCGCGTACCCAAAGCGCTGCCGATGCCGGTATGCATGACGACGTGACCTCACCGTCTCGGATACGCTGCCCGGCACACGGCCATCACAGTATCGCGAAGCCAGCGATGGGCCGGGTCGGCGTCCATTCGCGGATGCCACATCGCCGATATCTTGAACTCCGGCGTGGGGACCGGGACTTCGAAGGTCGCAAGACCCGATGTGACAGGGAGATCGCTCGTCAAGCTGTTGCCCAGGCATGAATGCGGCACCAGCGCGACCAGATCCGATTGGCGTGCAATCCGCATTGCATCCGGATATCCAGGCACGACGACCCTTATCGCCCGTTTAAGCCCCAGCTTCTCCAGGGCGGCATCGACGGGCTCGATTCTCTCCCCATCCTTGGACGCCAAGACATGGTCGCAGGCGGCATATCTTTCTGCGGTCACCGCCGCGCGCTCGAGAAGAGGATGTCCAATTCGGGCCACGCCGACAAGCTTGTCATGGAACAGGAACTGGGTGCGTATCTCCGGCGCGGACGTTCCAAGCAGGCCGATCTCCAGATCAATGAGCCCCTCCCTTAGCGGCCGCGCGTCTTTGTCAGGTTTGGGGACAAAGCGAAGGCAGATCCGTGGGGCTGCCCGAG
>NZ_RZPH01000513.1:0-4195 GCF_004022825.1 Mesorhizobium sp. M7A.F.Ca.CA.004.04.2.1 | reverse complement strand
AATGACGGCTACGCCGCCACCGGCGGCATCGTGCGGGTGCGCGCCATCGATGCGCTTATCGGCATCACCTCGCTGTCGCGCCAGCAGCGCGAGGCAGGTCTGCGCTACCGCGAGGATTTCCGCTGCAGCCAGCAGGCTGATGTCAAGCCGATGCGCTGGACCGAGCGCGTCGACGGCGGCCGCGATGGCGGCGGCATCGCCGACAGTGTGCTCGACGCCGGCAGGGCCTATGCCGCCGCCACAAGAGCGCTAGGCCATTGGGAGGTGGCCGCCGTGGTGCGACAAGTCTGCTGCGCGGACGGTTCCCTCAAGCGCCTGTCCGAGCAGACCGGCGAAGGCCGGAACGTGGTGACGAAGCTCCTGAAGGTGGGGCTGGATTTGTTGGCAGTGCATTACGGGATGATGATGAGGCGGTGAGGGGTGAAATGGATCCGACCGGCGATGCCTGCCGGATCGGTGATCAAGCCCGTTCCACAGATTCGCAAGATGTGATGAACAATGCGGACCGGGCGCAGATACCCAGGCGCCTAAAACAAGGCCCGCTCCAATGGCCCCGCCAGTGTCTCGGCAAAGCCCGTCGCCAGATGGTGCCTGTCACGAAACGCCAGCTTGCCTGATATGACGACGTGGCAGGTGGTCGGGCCGCAGAATTGGTTGGTGAGGTCGATGTAGCGGGTGTCGGGCACGCTGGTCACCACGGCGCGCTCGGCGGCGGCGGTGCTATCGTTGGCGGCTTCGGCTCTTGGCGTGTCGCAGTGCGGCGAGGGTGCCTCGCGCCACCACAGGGTGCGCGCCACGCAGGAGCCGGCGAAGCTGGCGTTGATCGGCGTGTCGCGGATAACAGCCGTCTCGACACCGGCCCGGCTGAAGGCCTGCAAGGTCGAGCGCAGGCCGGCCTGCCAGCGCGCTACTTCAGCGGTGCGTTCGGCCGCGGGCAGGTCACGGATCAGATTGCCGATGGAAAATTCGGAGATCACCACCAGGCGCGGCTTGTGGCGGATGATCTCTGATATGGCCTGCTCGCGCCAGGCGTCGCATTCGGTGTAGTCGCGCTTCAGCACCGTGTTGAAGGTGGAGAGCCGCGAAGCGCGGCACGATGATTTGAGATAGGTGATGATCTTTGTGTCGTTGCGCCTGGCTGCTTCGATCAGCGGCGTCGACCACTGGTCGGCGTGCGAATCGCCGAACAGCACGATGGTGCGGGTGGCGTCGGCCGGGCCGAACATGCAGGGTTTCGGCGTCACCGTTTGGAAGTCGGCCAGGCAGTTCTTGTCGACAGCTCGCGCGATGGAAGGTCTTTCGACCGCCTGCTCGATGCCGCGCTGCTCGGGGCCGATATTGCGCGTGGCCAGATGCGCGTTGGCATAGGCGACCGCCACGCCGGTGCCGGTCAGCATCAGCGCGGGAACCAGCACAAGGCCGGGAAAAGCGCGAAGCGGTTTTGCGCCTGGAATGGCCTTGGGAAAGGCGCGGGCGCCTACCGCCATCCAGGCGCCGCGCCGCGCCGGGTCTTCGATCAAATGATAGGTGAGCACCGACAGCGCGAGCGCCAGCACGCCACAGCCAAGGCGCTGCGGCACGGAAAGCTCCGGCGCCAGCATCCCGGCATAGACGATGACCGGCCAATGCCAGAGATAGAGCGAATAGGAGAGCGTGCCGATCCATTGCAAGGGCGGCAGGGACAAAGCGGCGGCCGGGCCAAGGGCTTGCCAGCCGGTCCGCCTGTTGGTCTGCGGCCCGCCGATGCCGCTCAGCAGCACCAGCACGGTGCCCGCCACCGGCAGCAACGAGTACCAGCCGGGGAAGGGCAGGTCCTCGCTCAACAGGAGATAGGCGGTCGCGATCAGCGCCAGGCCGAGCCAGCCAAGTGCTGCCCGCAGCCAGATGCGGTGCTGCAGCAAAGCCATGGGGACCAGCGTCGCCAGGCCGCCGGCGGCGAACTCCCAGGCGCGCAGCGGTGAAAAATAGAAGGCCCAGGCCGGCGCCGCGCTGGTCAGCCACTGGCAGGCGGCGAAGGAGGCAAGGCCGGCAACGCCGATCACGGCTGCGGCCGTTCGCCGGCCCGGCCGCAGCCAGGCGGCCAGCAGAAGCAGCGCCGGCCAGGCCAGATAGAACTGCTCCTCCACCGACAACGACCAGAAGTGGATGAAGGGATTGCTGGTGGCGTCGGCGGCGAAATAGTCGAACGACCAGCGCAGCAGCCACAGATTGATGGAATAGGCGGAGGCGAACATGGCGCCGCGCGAATAGAGCGCCTGCTCCTGCGGCGCCAGGATGAAGTAGCCGGCGGCCAGCGTAACCAGGATGACGAATAAAGCTGCCGGCAGAAGCCGCCGCGCGCGCCTGGCATAGAAGCGCCAAAGGTCGAGCCGGCCGGTCTCGCCGATCTCCTGCATGAGATGGGTTGTTATCAGCCAGCCCGAGATGACGAAGAAGATGTCGACGCCGGCAAAGCCGCCGGGGAGCGCGGTGAGGCCGAAATGGTAGGCGACGACACCGCCGACGGCGAGCGCGCGCAATCCTTGTATGTCCGGCCGGAACGATGCTGCCACGACGGCTCCTTCGTGCAAGGCCCAGCCCCTGCGCAACGTCGGCCGGGCAGGCTGATATCGCAATGCAACAAATTTATCGCAGTGCAACATAGAGCAATTTTATCGCGGTGCAACATAGCAGGAATGGGAAATGGGCCGGCGCGCCGGCCGGGCTTGATCGTTGCGTGGCTTGATCGTTGCGTGGCGGGCTTGTCCGTGCGCCCCGCGGCAGACGCAAAACAGCCCCGCGAAGGGGCTGTTTCTCATCGGGCCGCTGGATTGCTACTTGCTGCCGCCGTTCGCTTTCACGCTGCTGCAGAATTCCGGATGGCTGTTGGCCGCAGTGGCGTCCTTCGCCTCGTCCTCGCAGGCCTTCATCATCGCGGTCTGGTCGTCCGGCGTAAGGGCCTTCCAGGCCTTCACGAAATCGTCGTCGCTGACCATCGTCTTCCTGCTGGAGTCGGTGTAGAAGGGCTGCATCTTGGCCGGATCGTCGAGAGCCGACGTGCCGGTGTCGCTCGCGGCAAGCGCCGTACCGGCAACCATCGAGAGCGTCATCGCGCCGAAACAGATCATCTTGATGTTCATGGCGGTACTCCTCCTGTTGCTTTGGGATCGTCGAAGCAACGATCAGCTGGAAAACGACAGGTTTGGGTGAAAGTTCCGGGGTTTTTTGCGCAAAAATCCCGAAACGAAGAAAAATATAGTCGAAAAACTTGAAACTTTCCCCGATTTTTCCCGTAAGAAGCGAGTTTATCGGGTCTCTCGTGCGAGACTGACCACCAGCCGATCGACACTGGGGTCGTCGAGACTGACGATATGGGCCATCTGCAGCGCTCGCCTCATGCTGATCCTGGCGACGTCCTGCCGCATGATGACGGATACAAAGGCCGGCCCTGATCCGGTGAGGACGATCGCCCTGCCTACCAGAACCGGTTCGGAGATGGGAGCCCACTGCACGGTCATGATTGAGGGCTCGGTGGTCTGGCGCCGGTTGATGCCGGTGAAATAAATCCAGTTCAGGCGCGAGATCGCCACGCCGTAATGGTTGCCGGGTATTCTCGAGCCACCCCGGCCATCGCCCGAAGCCCAGCGCGTCACCCGCCTGAAGGTGACGAGATCGGCCTCGCGCCGCACGAAGGTGACCGAGCGCATCAAAAAGTCGGGTCGGCCGGGCATCGAAAAATAGGTGAAATATGTGCCTCCGGCGATGGCGGGCGACGGCGGCCGCACCATGTTTTCGTACAGGGCCTGGCGCAGCGTTGCGTTGCCGTCGCTCTTGGCTGCCGCGGCGGCCGGCTCACGATACAGCTCATTCTCATCGATCTTGAAATAGTCGCAGATCAGCCTTGCGGTGGCTTTGTTGGGAACCGCCTTGCCTTGCAGATAGCGCTCGAACTGGGTGCGATTGATGCCAAGCTCACGGCACACCGCGCTGACGGAAGCGTGGCGTTGGACCAGCCGCCTGAGATTGGCGGCGAGATTCTCGCGAATTGGCACGACATCTCCCCGACAGACGTACGGACCAGTATTCAAGCGATTGCTTATATACAGTTGCATGCCGTGGCGGCGGCGCGAAGATGGACCTTTGGCCAATAGGCAACGACCCGGTGGCGCGTAGACTGTACGATTCTGACAGTCCGGCTATGCAAGCCGTGTAAATG
>NZ_RZPH01000512.1:0-4196 GCF_004022825.1 Mesorhizobium sp. M7A.F.Ca.CA.004.04.2.1 | reverse complement strand
GTGCGTAATAGGTTCGCTCGGGCATTCTGATCGTATCCATGGGTTCAAACCTATTGCGGAAGCATGTCCTTGAGGCGGAGCAGTGCGATGCGCTCGACCTGTTTGCAGGCGGTCTCGAATTCGACGCCGCGGCTGTTGCCGATGCGCGCCTCGAACTCCGCCAGGATTTCTTGCCTCGTCTTGCCCTTCACCGCGATGATGAAGGGAAAGCCGAAGGTGGTGACGTAGGCGGCGTTCAGCTTGGAAAACAGTTCGCGCTCCTTGTCGGTCAGCGCGTCGAGGCCGGCCGAGGCCTGTTCCCTGGTCGATTCCGCCGTCAGCCGTTTGGCCTTGGCCAGCTTGCCGGCAAGGTCGGGATGGGCGTTGAGCACCGAAAGCCGCTCGGTCTCGCTGGCGGACCGGAAGACACGGCAAAGCGCGTTGTGCAGGCCGCCTGAAGTGTCATGCGCCGGGCCCAGTTCCAATTCGTAGGCGCGTTCGGCGATCCAGGGCGAATGCTCGAACACGCCGCCGAAGGTATGAACGAAGGTCTCGAATTCCATCTTCGATGGGCTGAGCGCCGCCGGTTGATAAGGATTGACCTCTTGCCAGTGCTTGGCGATGTCGATGCGCCGCGCCAGCCAGACCTTGTCGTGCGACTTCACATAGTCGACGAAGCGCTTCAGCGCCGCCACCCGCCCCGGCCGCCCGACGAGGCGGCAATGCAGACCGATGTTCATCATGCGTGGCCGGCCGGCCTTGCCCTCGGCATAGAGCGTGTCGAAGCTGTCCTTCAAATAAGCAAAGAACTGGTCGCCCGAGTTGAAGCCCTGCGGCGTGGCGAAGCGCATGTCGTTGGCGTCGAGCGTATAGGGGATGATGAGCTGCGCGCCGCCCTCATGCTCGAACCAGTAGGGCAGCTCGTCGTCATAGGTGTCCGACACATAGTCGAAACCACCTTCTTCCGCCACAATCCGCACTGTGTTGATCGATGTGCGACCCGTATACCAGCCGGTCGGGCGCGCGCCGGTCACTTCGTAGTGCAGCTTGATCGCCGCCTCGAGGTCGCGGCGCTCATCTTCGGCGCTGTGGTCGCGGTAGTCGATCCATCTCAGCCCGTGCGAGGCGATCTCCCAGTCGGCTTCCTGCATGGCCGCCACCTGATCCGGCGAACGGGCGAGTGCGGTGGCGACGCCGTAGCAGGTGATCGGCACTTGCGACTCGGTGAACAGCCGCAGCAGCCGCCAAAAGCCGGCGCGGGCACCGTATTCGTAGATGGATTCCATGTTCCAGTGACGCTGGCCCATCCAGGGTGCCGCGCCGACGATTTCCGACAGGAAGGCTTCAGACGCCTTGTCGCCATGCAGGACGCAGTTCTCGCCGCCTTCCTCGTAGTTGACGACGAACTGCACGGCGACATGTGCGCCGCCAGGCCATTTCGGGTCCGGCGGATTGGCTCCGTAGCCGCGCATGTCTCTGCTGTAACGCATCGTCCCTCCCGCCGGGCATGGCCCGAAGTATGATCAGGATATCGAAAGGGTGCCTCTCGCATTCCCCCGAAAATTTTTGAAAGTGTTTTTGTCGCACTCCGCTCGACCGGGACTTATGCATCGCCTTTAATTGGCGCACAATTCACTGTTGATACTTGATCGTACCGGGCCAATTCGCTCGTACCGGAAATGGGAGGCGGCCAATGGCAGAAACGTCGAATGCCGATGGCGGGCGTCTGACGACCCATGTCCTCGACACGGCGACCGGCAAGCCGGCGGCGGGACTGTCGATCGCGCTTTATCACCTCGACGGCAAGGCGCGGACACATCTGAAGACCGTTGTCACCAATGCCGACGGCCGTTGCGACAAGCCGCTGCTCGCCGGCGCGGAGTTCCGCACCGGCGAATACGAACTGGTCTTCGCCGCCGGCGACTATTTGCGTCAGCAGGGGTTGAGCCTGCCGAAACCCGCCTTTCTCGATGTAGTACCAATCCGCTTCGGCATGGCCGAGCCCGTGCACTATCATGTGCCACTGCTGGTCTCGCCCTACGGCTACTCGACATACAGGGGGAGCTGAGGCATGGCCAAAATCAGCATCCGCAAAGAAATCCGCTTCATCCTCAACGGCAGGGACGTCGCGCTTTCGTCGGTGGCGTCAGACGCGACCCTGCTCGACTGGCTGCGGCTCGACCGTTCGCTGCGCGGCACCAAGGAAGGCTGCGCCGAGGGCGATTGCGGCGCCTGCACCGTGTTGGTCGGCAAGCTCTCGGCGGACGGGCTGGTCTATGAAAGCGTCAATGCCTGCATCCGCTTCCTCGGCTCGCTCGACGGCACACACGTCGTGACCGTCGAGCATCTGCGCGGCGTATCAGGCCAACTGCATCCGGTGCAGCAGGCGATGGTCGATTTCCACGGCTCGCAATGCGGCTTCTGCACGCCGGGCTTCGTCATGTCGCTCTATGGCCTGTGGATGAAGTCATCGAATCCGTCGAACGCGGATATCGAAAAGGCCTTGCAAGGCAATCTCTGCCGCTGCACCGGCTACGAGGCGATCATCCGCGCCGCGCATGCCATCTCCAGCTACGGTAAGGCGGCGGAGGATCCGCTGGCCGCAGAGCGCAAGGCGATCACCGAGAGGCTCGAGGCCCTGCATGACGGCGCCCGGGTCGAGATCGGTTCGGCCAAGGCGCGGCTGGTCGTGCCGGCCAACGTCGATGATTTCGCCGCCGTGCTGGACAAGGAACCCGGCGCCACCATCGTTGCCGGCTCGACTGATGTCGGCCTATGGGTGACCAAGCATATGCGCGATATTTCGCCGGCCATTTTCATAGGCAATCTCGACGGACTTTGCACCATCTCGGAAGACAAGGGCGTCATTTCGATCGGCGCCGGCGTCACCTACACTGACGCCTTCGCTACATTGGCGAAGCGTATCCCGGCGCTGGGGCCGTTGTTCGATCGCATCGGCGGCGAACAGGTGCGCAACATGGGCACCATCGGCGGCAACATCGCCAACGGCTCGCCGATCGGCGACACGCCGCCGCCCTTGATCGCGCTTGGCGCAAGTCTCACCCTGCGCAAGGGCAAGAAGCGGCGCTCGATTCCGCTGGAAACCTTCTTCATTGCCTATGGCAAACAGGACCGGCAACCGGGCGAATTCGTCGAGGCCGTGCACGTTCCGGTTCCGGCCAGGGGCACGAAATTCGCCGTCCACAAAATCACCAAGCGCCGCGACGAAGACATTACCGCAGCCCTCGGCGCCTTTTTCCTGACGCTGGCTAAAGACGGCACGGTGGCGGAGGTGCGCATCGCCTATGGCGGCATGGCGGCGACGCCGAAGCGGGCGTCCTCTGTCGAAAAAGCGCTGCTCGGCAAGCCGTGGACCGAACAGGCAGTTGAAGCGGCGATGGCCGAATATGCCAGGGATTTCACTCCGCTGACCGATATGCGGGCCTCGGCCGAATATCGCGCACTGGCGGCGAAAAACCTGCTGTTGCGCTTCTTTGCCGAGACCACGGATACCCGGGCACCATTCCAAGTGTCACGCAACGAGGCGGCATGATGAGCACCAATGCCAGTGAACAAACAGCCGAACGGTCGCGAGTAGCGTCCTTCTCCCCGTTCACGGGGAGAAGATGCCGGCAGGCAGATGAGGGGCGGCGCCGTCGTCGATCTTTGTCTGCAAGGCTGTCGACGTCGGCGCTGCCCCTCATCCGACCCTTCGGGCCACCTTCTCCCCGTGAACGGGGAGAAGGGAAAGGGCGCGCATGATGAACAAGCACGCTGCCCCCAACCTCAAGGCTGAAAAGATCGCCGGCGGCGTTGCCACCGATCAACGGCATGACTCCGCCCACAAGCATGTCAGTGGCACCGCCGTCTATATCGACGACATGCCGGAACCGGCCGGCACGCTGCATGGCTGCCTCGGGCTTTCCAGCGCCACGCATGCCACGATCGCCAGCATGGATCTCTCGGCGGTGCGTACAGCGCCCGGCGTTGTCGACGTGCTGACGGCCAGTGACGTGCCCGGCGAAAACGACATTTCGCCGACCGGCCGCCACGACGAGCCGGTGCTGGCCGACGGCAAGGTGCAATTCTACGGCCAGCCAATCTTCTGCGTCATTGCGCAGACCCGCGAGCAGGCGCGCCGCGCCACCAGGCTGGCCAAGGTCGAATACAAGGAATTGCCCTTCGTCACCGACATTGGTGCGCTCGATCCTAGGAAG
>NZ_RZPH01000511.1:0-4199 GCF_004022825.1 Mesorhizobium sp. M7A.F.Ca.CA.004.04.2.1 | reverse complement strand
CCGTGAAAACCCGCCAGGGCGATACCGATGCGATCAAGCTCAAGGCTGGCTGGAAGATCTCGGGCGTCGCCAACGCCTCGGCAAAGGACATCAAGCAGGGCGATTTCCTCGGCATTGCCTCTGTTTCGAAAGCGGATGGCGGCAGCGGCGCCCTGGAGGTGGTGGTCTTTCCGGCCGCGCTGAAAGGCACTGGCGAAGGCGATCGTCCCTGGGACCTGCAGCCAAACAGCCGGATGACCAACGGCACCGTCGCCGACGTTACCGATATAAGCGGGCGATCCGTCACCCTGACCTATGACAATGGCCAGACCAAGAAGATTTCGATCCCCGACACCACGCCCGTCGTGACCTTCGCGCCGGCGACGCCTACCGACCTCAAGCCGGGTGCGACGGTCTTCGTCACCGCTGAGCGGGGCAGCGACGGCGCACTGAGCGCCAGCCGCGTCGTGGTCGGAACCAACGGCGTCGTGCCACCGATGTAGTCGAACAGGCGGCCGATGGCCGCCTCTCGATCTTGCCGTGCATGGTGACGGGAGGCTGGATTGGGCAGAAACAGTCCAGAAACAAAATTCTACAATCGGGAAATACTGACGAAAAAATTCAGGCGCGTAATTCCATTCGCGGCGGCCGGGCTATCGCCCCGATCCATATGCGCCCGCGAAACAAAAGGAAACCATCCATGAAGAAGTCCCTCCTCTCGGCCCTCGGGCTTGCAGTTGCATTGGCTTTCACGGTGCCCGTCATCGGCGCGACGAGCGCGGATGCGGCCCCGATGGCCAAGCATCATCGTCACCACCATCATCATCGCCACCATGTCCGCCACCACCATCATCACCGCCACCACCACCATGTGATCGGAAACAAGGCCTAAGCTCCGCAGACCGCCACCGAGAAGACCGGCCTTGGCTTCTTGTCCAAGGCCGGTCTTCTCGGCCCCGCGAGGCTCGATCGCGGAAGACTGTTCACGCAAGTCCAGCCCCCCTACGCCGGTGAGATCGTCGTCTATCCCGGCGCTGGCTATTGCACGACCACCAATCCGGCGTTCGCCGGCGAAATTGAGCGGCTCCGGCGGCTCGACCAATCCGCATTCCTGCGCCGGCCGCACAGAGATGCGGGGCGCCCGCCGACGCGCTCCTCGCCAGATGCCGGAGCGACGACAGACATAGCCGACCGCAAGGAAAATAAACGGATCGCCCTGAGGCGAGCTGTCACTTCTTGCTTCTTATCCCTGGGATTGGGTTTTAGAATTCAGCGCCGGCTGAACAGCAGACTGGCGACAAGACCGAGCACCACAAGGCCTACCGCCGCGGCAGCCGCCGGATGGTCGCGGGCCGACCTCTCGATCACCCTGCCCTGTTTACGGATTGCCGGCATGGCGTCGCGCAGGCGCCCGGCAAGATCGGAATAGGTGTCCAGCGCGGCATCGCGACCGTCCTCGTAATACGCGCCGCCTCGCCTTGCCACGGCCCTCTTCAAGCTGGCCAGTTCCTTGGTAAGAGCCGCGACCTGCCTGTCGAGATCGATGTCGGAGAGGGTCGAAAATGATGCCATTGGTATGTTTCCTTCACTTGCAGAAGGAAGCGTAACGCCTCACCGGAAGACGGGTTCCGGCTTTCGAACTGTCGATGCCGCGTCGGGCCGCGGTCAGCGCACCTGGTCAAGCAGGCGCTTGCATTCCAGGAGGTCGAACAGCGCCTCCTGCAGCAAGGCCCTGTTGTCGCGCGAGAGTTTCGACGCATCCGGCTGCACCGGACCCTCCTCGTCGCTCTTGCCCAGGCCGAAAAAGCGGCGGCTGGGTTTGACGCGGGGCTGGCCAACCAGTTCGTCGTCCATGCCGCGCGGCTGGGCCGCAGGCGTCAGCGGCACCTGATCGGCCTGCTTTCGCTGCGAGATCGCCTCTACGGCGGCCATGTCGCCATTGCCGATGGCAACCAGGAAATGGTTGCCGTTCTCGCGCAACAGCTTCTGCACGCCCTTGATGGTGTAGCCCTGGTCGTAGAGCATGTGGCGGATGCCCTTGATCAGCTCGACATCCTGCGGCCGGTAGTAACGACGGCCGCCGCCGCGCTTCATCGGCTTGATCTGGTTGAAACGCGTTTCCCAGAAGCGCAGCACATGCTGCGGCAGATCGAGATCTTCGGCGACCTCGCTGATGGTACGAAAGGCGTCGGGGCTCTTGTCCATGGGCGAATCCTCACGCTGGACGATGATCCGGCCTACCTGCCGAATCGGGGCTTATTTCAGCGGTTTATGAAGCAATATTCAAGCCCGGCGTCATGGCGGCGACGGTTTTCAACCGCGCAGTAGGACTACTTGCCGCTTTTGGCCTTGCCGCTCTGATGGGAGCGCAAGATACGGCTCTTCAGCACATTCGACGACTTGAAGGTCATCACCCGACGCGGCAGGATCGGCACTTCCTCGCCGGTCTTGGGATTGCGGCCGATGCGTTCGTTCTTGGAGCGGACGTGGAATGTCGCGAAGGACGACAGCTTCACCGTTTCGCCGCGCACGATGGCTTCGCAGATTTCATCCAGCACCGCTTCGACGAGTTCGGCCGATTCAGTGCGCGACAGGCCGACCTTCCGGTAAACTGCCTCGGCAAGGTCGGCGCGCGTAAGTGTCTTTCCCCCCATGCGACCGTCCCATCAGCTCAAAACATAAAATTCGGCACAACAACGGCAGAGCCTAAGTAATTGATCCGTCAAGGTCAAGGACCGAAACTGGACCGTTCGGCACTTACCAGCGAACCAGGACAGCGCCCCAGGTGAAGCCACCGCCCATCGCTTCCAGGAGGACGAGATCGCCCTTCTTGATGCGGCCGTCGGCGACGGCCACCGACAGCGCCAACGGCACGGAAGCAGCCGAGGTGTTACCGTGCAAATCGACCGTAACCACCACCTTTTGCTCAGCTATCCCGAGCTTCTTGGCGGAAGCGTCAATAATTCGTTTATTGGCCTGGTGGGGCACGAACCAGTCGAGATCATCGGCTGAGATACCCGCTTGCGCGAACGTCGCCTCGATCACGTCGGTGATCATGCCGACCGCATGCTTGAAGACTTCGCGGCCCTCCATCCGGAGGTGGCCGACCGTACCCGTGGTCGACGGCCCGCCGTCGACGAAAAGCTTGTCCTTGTGCGTGCCGTCGGAGCGCAGGCTGGCCGCCAGAACGCCATGGTCGGCGATCGCGCCCGTCCCCTCGCCTGCTTCCAGGATCATGGCACCGGCGCCGTCGCCGAACAGCACACAGGTCGAGCGGTCGCTCCAATCGAGGATGCGCGAGAATGTTTCCGAACCGATCACCAGGACACGCTTGGCCAGGCCGCCGCGGATGTAGAGATCGGCGGTGGTCACGGCATAGACGAAGCCCGAACAGACCGCCTGCAGGTCGAAGGCAAAGCCGTGATGCATGCCGAGCCGGTTTTGGATCTCGACGGCAGTGGCCGGGAATGTGTTGTTGGGCGTCGAGGTCGCCAGCACGATCAGATCGATGTCGACTGGCGTGAGGCCGGCATTGGCAAGTGCGGCACGTGCCGCTGCTTCCCCCAGCGAAGCCGTGGTCTCGTCGTCACCAGCGATATGGCGCTGGCGAATACCGGTACGCTGGGCGATCCACTCATCGGAGGTCTCGACCATGCCTTCGAAATCGGCATTCTTCATGATTCGGCGGGGCAGCGCGGCGCCCGTGCCGCGCACGACTGATCTGATCAAAGTTCTTTCCTATTCCTTTGCGTCGGTGACGACGTCGGATTTCCTAGATGACAGGGCACGCGGGTTGCGCGCATGAAACAGGTCCAGATCGGCCTCGATGCGGTCGAGGAGGTTGTTGCGGACCATGTCATAGCCGAGTTCGATCGCGGCGGCGAACCCATCAGAATCAGCACCGCCATGGCTTTTGACGACGATGCCGCTCAACCCCAGGAAAACGCCACCGTTGGACCGGCCGACATCCATCTTTTCGCGCAGGCGATCGAAGGCGCCCTTGGCGAAGATGTAGCCGATCCTGGCCATCAGAGTCCGGCTCATCGCCGCGCGCAGATAGCCACCGATCTGGCGCACCGTGCCTTCCGCCGTCTTCAGCGCGATGTTGCCGGCAAAGCCTTCGGTGACGACGACGTCGACCACGCCCTTGCCGATATCGTCACCCTCGACGAAACCGTGATAGTTCATCGAGGCCATGTTGGCTTCGCGCAGCATGCGCC
>NZ_RZPH01000510.1:0-4200 GCF_004022825.1 Mesorhizobium sp. M7A.F.Ca.CA.004.04.2.1 | reverse complement strand
GCCCGGCCTTCGACATGGATGCCAGCGAAAGGCGCGACGGCCGTCTGGTCAATCGGCGCCGCCAGTTTGGCACCATGCTGCTGTCGAAACTTCCGATCGTCTGGTCGCGGCTGCATGCGCTGCCGATGCGCCGCACGCAGCGGCCGCTCAACACCCGCAACGCCGCGCTTGAATGCATGATCCGCACCCCGGCAGGGCCGGTGCGGGTGTTGTCGCTGCATCTCGCCCACATCGCGGCCGAGGAGCGGCTGGAGCAGATCGACTACCTCATGGCCGAGCATCGCCGGGCACCGTCCGATGGCGGACCGTGGAGCGGCGTCGACGACGAGCCCACGCGCAATTGGACCAGCGGCGAAGCGGAGCCGGAAAACCCGCTGGCGGCGATCTGGATGGGCGATTTCAACATGGAGCCGGACAGCGCCGAGTATCGCCGCATCGTCGGCAGCACGCCCTACCATAGGGGTGCCGCCTATCTCAGCGGTTTCGTCGATGCCGCCGCCGTTGCCGGGGAGCCGGTTCCGGACTTCCACACCCATGTGAAGACCATCGACGGCAGACTGGCAAAGCGCCGGCTCGACCATTGCTTCGTCGGCGGCATGTTCGCCGGGCGGGTGCGTTCGATCAGTGCCGACATCGGCGAGGTTGCCTCGGATCATTTTCCGCTGCGGGTCGACATAGACCTGGAAACGCCCGGCATCGCCACATGACGCTTTTCGTCTTCTTTGCAGTGCTTGCCGCCGCTGCCATGCACGCGATCTGGAATGCGCTGGTCAAGGTTCATCTCGACCGCTTCCTGTCGATCACGCTGATGACATTAGGCATGGGCGCGGCGGCACTCGTGGTGCTGCCCTTCGTCGAAGTGCCGAAGGCGGAGGTGTGGCCCTACATCATCGCCTCGGTCATTTTCCACATGGGCTACCGGACCTTCCTGATCGGCGCCTACAAGGCCGGCGATTTCGCACAGACCTATCCGCTGGCACGGGGCACAGCACCTCTGCTCTCGGCCTTTGGAGGCATGTTCGTCGTTGCCGAGATTCCCGGCCCGTTCGCCATGCTCGGTATCTTCCTGTTGTCGGCCGGCACGCTGGTGATGTCGTTTCGTGGCGGCGCGCATCTGGAAAAGCTTAACCTGCGCGCGGTCGGTTTTGCGCTCGGCACCTCCATCTTCATCGCCAGCTATACGCTGTCGGACGGCAGTGGCGCGCGGCTGGCGGCAACCGCGCAGAGCTATGCCGCCTGGCTGTTCATCTGCGATGCTTTTGGCGCGTTGGTGCTGTGCCTCATCTTCCGTGGGCCGAAGGCACTGCCGGTGCTGGCGCGCGACTGGAAGGCAGGGCTGTTCACCGGCGTGCTCAGCGGCGCCGCCTACTGGATCGTCATGTGGGCGATGACCAAAGCACCGATCGCTTCGGTGGCCTCGCTGCGCGAAACCTCGATCCTGTTCGCCATGATGATCTCGGTCTTCGCTCTCGGCGAAAAAATGACCGGCTGGCGCGGTGCCGCCGCGCTCAGCATCGTGGCCGGCGTCGTCGCGCTGAGGCTTGGTTAGGCGCCGCTCAGGTCAGGACGGTCATCACCTGGCCACGTCGTTCCGGGCTGAAACGGATGACGACGATGATGCAGACGGCGACCACGCCTGCGAACAGCGCCAGGGCATAGCCATAGCTGCCTCCGGCGCTTTCCGCGATTCCCGCCTGATAGGGGCCGCCATAGGACGCGGCGAGATTGCCCGCCTGATAAATAAAGCCGGGCAAGGTCGCCCGCACCGCGCCGGGCGAAAGCTCGTTGAGGTGCACGGGGATGACGCCCCAGGCACCCTGGACCGCGACCTGCATGACGAAGGCGCCGATGGCGAGCATGAACGGCGTGGTCGAGTAGGCCCATAGCGGGATGGATGGCAAGGCGATCAGGCATGCCAGCGTGATGGCGTTGACGCGGCCGATCTTCTCCGACAGCGCGCCGAAAGCCAGGCCGCCGACGATGGCGCCGATATTGGCGACGATGGTGATCCAGCTCACCGTATGCGGATCGAAGCCGTGCTGCTTCTTCAGGAAGGTAGGGTAGAGGTCCTGCGTGCCATGACTCAAGAAATTGAAGAACATCATCAGGACGACGGCATAGAGCGCGACGCCCCAGTGCTTCTGCAGCGTTTCCCACATGCCCGGTCTCGCGGTCTTCTGCGCTTCGACGAAGGCCGGCGATTCCGGCACATGCGATCGGATGAAGAGCACGATCAGCGCCGGCACGAAGCTGAGCAGGAACATGGCGCGCCAGCCGATCGTGTAGCCGCCGATCGTCTGCTGATAGAGCAGGCCATAGACCACCGCCGCCAGCAGATAGCCGGCCGGATAGCCGCATTGCAGGATGCCGGAGACCATGCCGCGTGCGCTCGGCGGAATGGATTCCATGGCCAGCGAACTGCCCAGTCCCCATTCGCCGCCCATGGCGATACCGAACAGCGCGCGCAGCGCCAGGAAAATGCCAAGATTGGGCGAGAAGGCGGCCAGCGCGCCGATCACCGAATAGCTGACGATGTTGAGCATGAGGATGGGCTTGCGCCCATATTTGTCGGCAAGCATGCCGAAGAAGAACGCGCCGATGAAGCGTGTCGCCAAGGTCAGGAATAGCGCCTTGGAGACTGCGGGCACGTCGGCGTGGAATTCGGTCGCGATATCGGTGAGCAGGAATGTCAGAAGGAAGAAATCGAAAGCATCGAGCGTCCAGCCCAGGAATGAGGCGAGGACGGTCTTCTTCTGCTGCGAATTAAGGGGCAAATCTTCCTCCATCATCATCGATGGGGGGAATTATCGGCCAGTTCAGGGAAGACCGGTGGTCACGTTTTCGCGTGGCTCATTTGATCGAACGCCAGCTGGAATGGCGGAAGGTGCGATGAGAGCGACCGGTGCCATCTGTCGATGAACTCGATCGTGGCTTGAGGGTGAGGTCTAGATTTCGAGATCAAACACCAGCAGTCCGTCCGTGCCGCCTTCCAGGGCAGCAACCAGGCGCGCGCCGGCGCGCTGGTGCGCTTCATGCACAAGATAGGCATCGCGCGCGGCAGCATCGCGGAAATCGATGGTGAAGCCGTGGGTGAAGCCGCGTGCGAACGGCTCCGGGCTGACATTGGCGCTTAATTTTACGGCGTCCATGCCGTCGATCACCTGTCGAAGCGCCTCGAGATCGGAATGGATCGCCATGCGCTCGGTGGTGGCGACATCATTGCGGAATCTAGCGAAAACACAGTGCCTGATCATATCTTACCCCTCAGTGGCTAAGCAGCCCGGTTTCCGGAAAACACCGCCGGCGGCAGCGGCTCGCGGCCAAGGACCAGGTCGGCGCCCTTTTCACCGACCATGATGGTCGGCGCATTGGTGTTGGATGAAGGCACGCGCGGCATCACCGAGGCATCGCAGACGCGCAGGCCCTCGATACCGCGCAGCCGCAGATCCGGCGTCACGACAGCCATATCATCATGGCCCATGCGGCAGGTGCCGACCGGATGGTGGTCGGTCTTGGAACTGCGGCAGGCATAGTCGAACAGCTCGTCGTCGCTGGCGAGCGACGGGCCGGGCAGCACCTCGCGCAGCACGTAAGGGGCAAGCGCCTTCTGCCGCATGATCTCGCGGGCCAGCCGCAGCCCCTTGATCGACATGGCGCGGTCATAGGGATCGGACCAGTAGTTCGGATCAATCAGCGGATGGTCGGCCGGGTCGGCGCTCTTCAGCCGCACGGTGCCGCGCGAGCGCGGCCGCAGGAAAGCCGAGTTCAGGGTGACGCCGGGGTTTTTCAGCTTCTCGACGCCGGCTTCGATGCCGGAGCCCAAGCCGAGATGAAACTGGATGTCGGGCGAGGCGGCTGTCGGGTCGGCGTACCAGAAGCCGCCGGTCTCGAACAGGCTGGAGGCCACCGGCCCCTTCTTCAGCAGCAGATATTGCAGGCCGGCCCAGGCCGTGCGGTGCAGCTTGGCGTAGTTGTCATAGGTGTGATCGCCGGTGCATTCGGCGATGACGAACAGATCGAGATGGTCCTGCATGTTGGAGCCGACGCCGGGCAGGTCATGCACCGGCGTGACGCCGACCGACTTCAGATGGTCCGCGGGGCCGATGCCCGACTGCATCAGGAGTTTCGGCGAGCCGATGGCGCCGGACGAGACGATCACCTCGCGCTCGGCGTGCAGGATTTTCTTCTCGCCGCCTGGCC
>NZ_RZPH01000050.1:0-12794 GCF_004022825.1 Mesorhizobium sp. M7A.F.Ca.CA.004.04.2.1 | reverse complement strand
GGATGCATGTGCGTGATCAGGATGGTGTCGATGTCAGCGGGAACAATGCCGATTGCCGCCAAGTTCCGGCAGACCATGCCCAACGTCGGTCCCGAACGCGTTCCACAGCCCGTGTCGACAAGCGCCACATGATCGCCGGTCCGGAGCAGAAAGGCATTCATCGTCATTTTTGGCGGAACCGGACGGAACGCCGCTGTTTCGATGCGGATGCAATCCTCCTGATCGATACCCGCGATCATATCGAAAGTGGCCTGAAAGGTACCGTCATTGACCGCAGTCACCGTCATGTCGCCGATGGCGATGTGATAGGCACCCGACGGCTGGCAGTGTGGTTTGGCTGCTGTCACGTCACATTCCCAAGGTTCTTCGGGAGGGTGCAAGCGGAGCGGAGAAGCGCCCAATCTTCAGCGGGCCGTCAACGCAAGCGCTCGGCGAAGCCTGGGAGCACGACCGCCATCCTCCAAAACGGCCGAGATGGCGAACCGGAACGACCGCCATTAGGTCTCTTAGGACATGGTCCGAAGGAACGGAAATCGTAAATTGCCAAGCAACCATCGCGTTCGGCGATGAGAGATGGGGGCGATCGTCGCTACGAAGGTTTGCTCGGTCCAAAGTAGAGACCGCGCTCGAAGCCTTCATAGAGTTTCAGAGTGATCGGATCCCCGAAAGGCAGTATCTGCGTCATGATCACGCCGCCTATGCTTCTGTAGCGATCCACCCAGAAATAGGTATTGGCAAGGCCAGCCCAGGTCATGCTGCCGGCGCTACGCCCATTGGGCGAATCACTCGTATTGAGCAGAAAACTCAATCCCCATTTCTGCGGCATGCCAGGGAAAAAATCAGTATCGTTGGCGAGATCCTTCAACACCGAGGTGAGCACGCCTGCCTTGATGTCGCCGATGCTATTCTGGCCCATGAGTTCGACGGTATCCGGCTTGAGCACGACAGTGCCATCCTTGGCTCGCCCGTCATTCAAGAGCATCTGGATATACGACGCGTAGTCGCCAGCGGTTCCGTAGATGCCGCCGCCGCCCATGAAGAATTCGGGCTGCTGGGAGATCTCATGCTCGATCGGAATAAGCGAGCCGTCTGCTTGGCGGCGATGCACGTCCGCCAAGCGCTCGCGCCACGCCGGTTTTATCAGAAACGCCGTGTCGTGCATCCCAAGGGGCGCGAACAGGTGCTCGCGCAGATAGTCCTCGAGCGATAGGCCGCTGACAGCTTCGACGACCTGCCCGGCCCAGTCGATGCTGATGCCATATTCCCATTTCTCGCCCGGATCGGCCACCAGAGGCTGAGCGAGCGAACTCAACTTGCAGTCGACTAGCAGCGGTATGTGGTTCTCGCGCATATAGCGCTCGACCGCCTTATTCCAAATGTCGTAGCCATAGCCGGATGTGTGCGTCAGCAGATGCCGGAGTGTGATCGGCCGCTTGGCCGGCCGCACCATTGGCGTGCCGTTCGCGTCGAAACCATCGAGAACCTCTGGTGAGGCAAGCGACGGCAGGACGCTTCCGATCGGTTCGTCCAGAGCGACCCGCCCCTGCTCCACCAATTGCATCGCCGCCGTCGCCACCAGGGCCTTGGTCATCGATGCGTACCAGAAGACTGTGTCCAGCGTCATCGGTGCGCGCCTGGTAAGGTTACGCAGGCCGAAGGCGCCCTCATACAGCCGGGTCGTTTTGTCGACCGCGATGGCAACGACGCCGGGCACGTCACCGCGCTGCGCCGCCCTGCGAAGCAAGGCGTCGATCGAATGCACATCGCGTGTGGTCACTATTGCGTCTCTCCCAGGGGCGTTGTCGTAACTGTCGGCGCCAGAACGGCGAGCTCGCCCGCTATGTCCTCCATCTGCTCGCCTCCTGCCATCAGCGACAGCAGTTCCGTGCTGCTCTTTTCACCGCGCTTGAAACTGGCCGCAACACGACCCTGGATCAGGACGGTGAACAGGTCGCCCACGAGCGTGGCATGATGTGCATTGTGCGTTATGAAGACAATGCCGACACCCTCGGCACGCGCCGCCTGTATGAAGCGCAGCACGGTAGCGGCCTCCTTGACACCAAGTGCCGATGTCGGCTCGTCCAGAATCAGGACGCGGGCGCCAAAATACATAGCTCGCCCGATTGCAAGCACCTGTCGCTCACCCCCCGATAGCGATCCCACCAATTGGTTGCCGTCGCGCACACGCGTGATCCCGAAGCGCCTTATCTGCTCCACGGAGACGCGGTTCGCCTTCTCGATGTCTAGCCGCTGGAACGGCCAGACACCTTTCTTGGGCTCGGCGCCAAGAAAAAAGTTCCTGCCCACGCTCATCAGCGGAATGGTGCCGATATCCTGATGCACTGTGGCGATACCGCGCGCTCGGGCATCGCGCGGATCGGTGAATTGCGTTTCCACGCCATCAAGTAGGATCTTGCCTTCACTAGGACCGTGAAAGCCCGACAGGATCTTAATTAATGTCGACTTGCCGGCACCGTTGTCACCTAGAAGGCAAACCACCTGCCCGGCTGGAACGCTAAGAGACACGTCAGTAAGCGCCTGGACGCCGGCAAAGCGCTTGGAGACGCCTTGCAGTTCGATGAGGGGGCGGTTTTCAGAAGCCATGCAGAACCTCGCGCTGTCGGCTAGCCAGCGCTCATGGCGAGGCGCCGGAAGTAGTGATTGGTGATCACGGCCGCCATCAGCAGAACGCCGAGAAAGAGCTGGACCCAGTCGGTGCTCCATCCGGTGTAGAAGATGCCGATATTGATGACGCCGAAAATGACGGTGCCGAGAAACACCCCGAACGCGGAGCCGTAGCCGCCGCCGAGCAGGACGCCGCCGATTACGGCGACGATCGGTGCCTGAAAGACATAGCCGAGGCCGGCAGTCGCGTTGCCGGAATGATATCCGATCGCCTGGATGACACCGACAAGGCTCGCGCCAAGACCGGTCATCATGAACAGCACGATCTTGACAAAACCTGTCGGTACTCCGGCGCCGCGCGCCGCGACAGGGTTTCCACCGGTCGCGAATATCCAGTTGCCGAACGCGGTCCTCGCCAGTACCCAACCGCCAAAGATCGTGATGGCGAACCACCACAGGATCGAGATGTTTGCCTGGCCCCAGTTCGATGCGAAGACAGCATCTGAAAGCGGTGTCGACTTCACCGAGACCGAGGTGGTGTTGCTGAGCAGCCGCGCCAGGCCAAGTGACAGGCCGCCTATGCTGAAACTGCTGGCAAGCGTCACGATGAAGGACGGCAACCCGGTGCGCACGACAAGGAGACCGTTCAGGACGCCGACAGCCAGGCCAAGTGCAAGGGCGGCTGAGATCATGAGCCACACGGAAAAGTCAAACAATGTCGTGCCGATCGCAACCGTGATCGACGCCGCGCCTACCACCGCGCCGACCGACAGGTCGAACTCGCCCGCAACCATGAGAATGCCGACCGGTATGGCGATGATGCCGAGCTCGGCTGCGGTGTTGAGCCATCCGGCGGTGCCGTCGAAGGTTACGAAGCCGTACCGATAGGCCGTCGCCGCGAAGAAAGCATAGACGAAAACGGTGGCTACGAAGGCACCGAACTCGGGTCTGCGCACTAGACTGGACGGAGACCAGCTCCGCATTGGCCGGGAGGTGGCGGCCGATGCGTCACGCAGCGCCTGGGTTTCCAATGTCATGAGCGTCATCCGGCAAGTGCTGGGATTGGTTGAGAAGATCCGAGGGACAGTGAAGGCGGGATCTCGGGCGCGCCACGATCGCAGGGAGCTGGCGCGTAATCAGGACGCCCCTCTGACGCCGGGATAGGTCACGTTGACTTTCAGCACCTCGTCAACATTGTCCTTGGTGATCATCAGCGGACCGGTTGATATCTGACCCATTGGCAGCATCTTGTATTGCACATACTGGTATGCCGCGAGCAAGGCGTAGTAGCCGTCGAGATATGGCTGCAGGTCGGCGATGAAGAGCAGGTCGCCGTTCTTCAAGGCTTCGAGCGAGCCGAGCGACAGGCCGAGCGAAGCATTGACGATCTTTCTTCCGCTCTGCTTGACGGCCTCCACGGAAGCAACGCCCTGCACGGCGCCAATGGTCCAGATCGCATCGATCCTCTGATCGCTTTGCAGCGCACCACGGATGGCGCTGCTGACAAAAGTGGGGTTGCTGGCATCGGAGAACTGGATGGTCAGGACCTTGGAGTCGCCTCCGGCCGCCTTGAAGGCATCGTTATAGCCGAGGCAATCCAGGTCCAGCGTGGTGTTGCCGGGAACGTGATTGACGCAAAGGCCGAATTTTGCACCGGCCTTGATCTCCCTCTCACCAACCGAGCGACCGAGGTCACGGGCGCTGAAGCCTACGTATGAAATCGCGCCGATATCCCGCCAGGAAGCGCCACCATCATGCTGAATGATGACCGGGATGCCGCTGGCCGTGATCTCCTTGATGATGGGGTCGAGCGTGTCCGGGAAGTAGTTGCCTATGACCATGGCGGCCGGCTTCTGGCTCGCGGCCTGCTTCACCAGCTTGGCGTAGTCGGCGACGAAATTGTTGGGATCGGTGCCGGTGATCCACTGGTAGTCGACATTGAGGTCACGAGCAGCGTCGTCGCCGCCCTTCTTCATCGCGCCGAAAAAGGGATCCCATAGCGGGCCGCCCAGCATGACGATGCGCGGCTTGTCCTGGGCGCTGGCGGCACCGGCCGCGCTTAGCGAAGCCAAGACGCAGACACCCAAAAACGCAACTGCGGCCACGCCGCGCCGTGCCAGCGAAGCTGGTAGCATGTTCATGATCTCCTCCCAAAAGAACCGGCCGATAAGACCGACATGAATTGGTCTAGGTCAAACGGCTTTGGGCGCTAAGTCGTGGTTGAGCATCCAACCATCGCGATGCGCGAAGCTTGCCGCGACGACTTGCTTGGCCGCGGAGGCAACGCGGCTCAGCCGAGCTGCTTTGTCATACGGCCGCGCCGCGCGCGCTCGCCGGCTGCGTTCAAGGTCAGCGCAACCAGAAGGATCAGGCCGTACATGATCTGGATGTAGAAGATCGAAACCTGCGCCAGCGTGAACAGGGTCTGGATCAGGAAGAGCAGCGTGCCGGCCGCGGCTGCACCCAGCATGCCCCCTCGCCCGCCGGTCAAGGCGATGCCGCCCAGCGCGACGGCAGCGATGGAGGTCAACGTGTACGGAACGCCGACGCGTGGATCACCCGAACCGAGGGCAGCGGTAAACACCAGCCCAGCGATCGCCGCCAGCACGCCGCCAATGACGTAGGCGATGATGCGCACGCCCGCCACATTGACGCCCGATGCGTAGGCAGCGCGCGCATCCCCTCCAACGGCGAGCAGGTTGCGGCGGTAGCCTGTCCGCTCGAACGCCAGCCAGACAAGGCCAAGCACGATGAGCAGGACGAGCATCCCCGAAAGTCCGCCATAGCTGTCTGCAAGACCGAGCAGCCATTGCGGCGCCAGACCGCCGGCCATGGGCAGCATCTCTAGCGTAATGCCCTGGAAGGCGAGGAACGTGCCCAAGGTTGCGATTATCGGCTGGACGCGCACGACTGCGATGAGGAAGCCGTTCAACAGGCCGGACAAGATGCCGACGCCCAGCGAAGCGCCGATGATTGTCACCGGATCGGCCCACCCATTCGGCACGAGGATCGACGTCACCATGGCATTGACGAGCCCCGCAAGCGGCCCGACCGAAAGGTCGATCCCGCCCTCTCCTGAAAGCACGGGCGCGGTCTGGGCCATGGCGGTGATGATGAACGGCGCCACGCCGATGAGCATGCCGTTCCAGTTCGTCACATCGGTAAAAGCGGGGCTGGCGAAGGCGTTGAGAGCAGTAAAAATGACCACCGCAATGAGCACGGGCCATGCGTAGCTGCGGTCGCCGAGCCACTTCATGTCGAGGTCTCCAGTCGGCGTTGCGAGAACATCGCATCGATCAATGCGCGTTCACTAAGGTCGCCGCGCTCGACGATCGCGCTGACGGCGTGATCGTGAAACACAACCACCCGGTGGCAAAGCAGGCACAGTTCCACCAGTTCGGTCGACAGCATCAGGATGGAAACGCCGCTCAAAGCGAGATTATTGAGCACCTCGTAGAGGTCGCGCTTGGCACCCAGATCCACACCACGCATCGGATCGTTCAACACCAACACACGCGGTTGGGTGGCGATCAGACGCCCGAGTAGCGCCTTCTGCTGGTTGCCGCCACTCAGCGCCGATATCGGCGTGTCGAGCCCAGCCATCTTGACCCTGGTCCGCCGAGTGACCTCGCCGGCGACCTCTATCCGCTTCCTTGTGCCCAGCACACCCCAACGGGCGAATGAGCCGAGCGCCGATACGGTCACGTTGTCGAGCACCGACAGCGGGGCGAAGATACCCTCGGATTTGCGGTCGCGCGGCAGGAACGCGATCTTCGCGCGCGCCGCGTCGCGTTGCGACCGTATGGTCATGGTCCCGACGTGCACTGTCCCCGTGGGCGCGCGACGCAGACCAGCGATGCACTCCAGCAGGGCGACCTGGCCGTGCCCCTCCAGCCCCCCCACGCCAATGATCTCGCCGCGACGAAGGTCGAGATCCAGTGTCGGCTTGCCTTCGAGAACCGACAGGCCTCGCACGCCGACGATCACCTCGGCATTGGCGGGAATAGTCTCGCCGCAGCCTTCGCCTTCCGCCGCCCGCGCACCTTCGCGCGTCGACATCAGGTCGAGCAGGATTTCGCTCGATACTGCGCCGCGCTCCAGCGATGCGACGCTCCGGCCAGATCGAAGTACCGTCGTGCAATCGGCAAGGGCGTGAATCTCGTCCATGCGATGCGAGACAAATAGGATCGATCGCCCTTCGCCACGGAAACTTCGTAGCACTTCGAAGAGACGATCGCGGTCTTCGATATCGATCGCGGAGGTCGATTCATCGAGGATAAGCAGGCGCCAGGGCCGCATAAGAGACCGTGCGACGCCGATCATCTGGCGGTTGGCGAGCGATACCGTGCCGGCCAGCCGCTCGATATCAAGATTGCCGATACCGACAGCCGCCAGTGCTTTCCGCACGGCTTCGCGCTCGCGCAAGGGGGTCATCTTGCGACGGATCATGCCGTCCAGGCCCAACATGACATTGTCACGAATTGACATGTCTGGAAGGACCAGCGTCTCCTGGAACACCGTAGCAATGCCGGCGTCCTGCGCGGCACGCGGATTCGCGAAACTGGCTTGCCGGCCGAGCCAATCCAGTGTGCCCGCTTCTGCGCGGACGATGCCGCTGAGTATCTTGATCAGCGTGCTCTTGCCCGAACCATTCTCTCCGACAACGGCATGGATTTCGCCCTCGCGGATCGACAGCGAGCAGGAATCAAGCGCGATCGTTTCGCCAAATGTCCGGCGAAGCCCATCCGCGGACAGAAGCAGCGGCATGCCCTTGCGGTCGGCGGGCGGTTCTATCGCGCGCTGATGGACCGCGCTCTTCATATGCGCATACTCAGATGCGGTTCGCGGCCATAGAGCGCCACGAGCCCGACGATCAGGAAACCGAGGAATATCTGCTGTGCCGCCTGGTCGAGCCCGAGACCGACAAGGAGGGTGCTAAGTTCTGTTACGACAAGACAGCCGGCAATTGTGCGCCCATAGCCGCCGCGCCCGCCGGTCAGCGGCGTGCCGCCGACGACGACTGCTGCGACAGTGGTGAAGAGGTAGGCTGCGCCGACGGTCGGATCGGCCGCTCCGCTGAAGCCTGCAAGTAGAATGCCCGTCGTCGCTGCCAGGAAGGCACTGAGCGCGTAGACACTCATCCAGACGAGCAGCATCGGCACGCCGGCCAATTCGGCGGCGCGAGGATTTGCCCCTGCGGCGAACATCCAGCGGCCGAGCTTGGTCTTGCGCTCGAGGAATAGGATGCCGCCGGCGATGAGCAGCCAGATCACCACGGAGCCGGGCAGCGGGATGGGACCGGTCTTGCCGATAACCGAAACCATGTTGACGAGCCAATCAGGCACCAAGCCCGAAACCTCGCCATGCGTCCCTGCCCAGATGGCGCCAAGGATGATCGAGCCGCTCGCCAGCGTCACCACGAGCGGGTTGAGCTGCAGGTATCGGGATGCAAAGCCGTTTGCCAGACCGATCAGCGTCGCCAGCGCTAGAATGAACACGGCCGCAGCAAAAGCGGAATAGCCGGCGCCGTAAAGCAGCGCGAACAGCACGTTAGACAAGCCGATCACAGCCGGGATCGAAAGGTCGAAGCCGCCGATGACGATCGTCAGGGTCTGGCCGATCGAGGCGATGCCAAGCAGACTGGAAAGCAGCAGAAGCGACAGCAGGCTTATGACGCTGGCATAGCCGGGAATGAAGACGTTTATGACAAAGAAAAGGATGAAGGCGAGGAGAAACGGGGCCAAAGGCCCGGCCACTCGTTGGATGGTCTTGAGGGACAAGTCGGTCAAAGTGCGACTACCATTCATACCCGACGGGTGTGATCCTTTGAAAAGCAATGCCGCGCACGATGCGCAACTCCCTTATGGGTGCCCGCGCTGAACGCGAGCACCCATCGTGGTGCATTTCACTGCGGCTGGGCGTTGGTCGAGACGATCTCAACCTTGGCTCTCGGCTCGCCGCCGGTGAAGAACTGCTCGAAATACGAGTCCGGCACGAGGTGCAGGTCCTTGCCGTTGGCGAAGCAGGTGCTTTGCACGGTCATGGAAGCGTCGTAGTAGTCATTGAAGTTCTCCGCCGTGATGCTGGGCAGCGGCATGAAGATGGTGTTCACCTTCGGTTTTTGCCCGGCCATCATGTGCAGTGCAGGAATGAAGGCGGAATAGGCCATCGGACCGCCATCCTGGACAAAGGTGTTGGCGGTGAGGTTCTTTTCCTTCCAGTAAGCAAGCAGGCTGCAAAGGTTGGTGACTTCGGTGATGATCGGAAGCGCACGGCCCGACTGCTCGAACGCTTGGCCCACGCCAACGCCCATATTGCCTGTCGAGAACACAGCGTGCACAGGCTCAGGATGCGTCGCCAGGAACTTCAGCACCTCGGTTTTGGCCACCGACCCGGTCCACATGCCAAACAGGCTGCCGGCGACCTTAATGTCGGGAAACGCCTCGACGGCCTTCCGGAAACCTGTCTCCTGAGCGACCGTGTTCGCGGTCCCGGGCTGTCCGTTCATGATGAGGGCGGTACCTTTGCCGCCCAATTGCTTGGCGATCCACTCACCTTCGTACTGACCGCGATAGTAGGGATTGGTCGCTACGTTCAGCGCTTCCGGGCAGGTGACCGTCGAGTCGATGGTTACGAAAAGGATGCCCTTGTCGAAAGCCTCCTTGATGCCCGCGCAAAGGCCGGTCGCAGACCCCGGATAGCTCATGATCAGGTCACAGCCCTGCGCGATCTGCGCCTTCAGCTGCGTGAGCTCGAGGTTGATGTCGCCGTTAGAGTTCGTGACGTTGAGTTCGGGTTCAGCGAGGCCTTGATCGGCCAATTGCTTGGTCAGCGCCTTCAGCTCCGCCACAAGGTTGGCGCGCCACGAATTCCCAAGATAGGAATCATTGTGGCAAATCTTCCATGGCGGCGCATGGGGCTTCCAGTTAGCGAACGGATCGGCGACTATATTGGTCGCATACCAGTAGCCGCCGTAGTATTTCTGCGCCTCCTTCGGCACGGCGGCCAGCGCGGCTGCCTGCTCCTCGGCCGTCGGATCGGCCGCGTGACTAGCCGCCAGCCCGACCAACGAAAATGCTGCCGTGCAGGCCGCCACGGTGATCACGCGGGCGAACCGTACGGCTCTGTTCTTCCAGGTAAGCATGCTCTCCTCCCCTTTTTATCATGAGGTTCGCAAACCGCCGGAAGGACGAATCTAACCCTCGCCATGAGGGTCGCTCATAGCAAACGTTAAAGACCCTCCCTGCTGGCCTGTTTGGAACAGAACCCCTGCGATGGTTATAGGAGACACTGACAATTCAGCCGAAGTCGTCGTTGGCTATGCGGCCATCGCCCCAGACGATGTCCATGGGCGCGCTCCGCAGTTGCGACTGTCACTAGGTGAGGCGACTTCCTCAGGGCAAGACGGGCATCTTGTAGTTTGCCAGGAACTCCGACCAGCCTGTATTGATGTGCACTTCCATCGCACCCGTAGCGCCCTCAACATCGCCCCGCTCCAGAGCGGCCAGAAGCGTCACGTGTTCATCGAAAACGCGCGACTGCCTGCCCGGCATCTGGCTCAGCAAGTCGAGCGGATATTTGGCCCAGAGTATGCGCACGAAATCGAGCGTCTGCGCCTGGCCTGCCAGTTCGTATAGCCGGAAGTGGAAGCGAAAATTCTTCTCCTGGCAGGCGGCGCGGTCGCCAGCCCTGGCGGCCATGAGAAGATCGTGGTTGATGGCTTTGAGAACGTACAGATCGTTCGGCGACATGCGCCGCGCAGCTTCCGCGGTCAGGCGCGTTTCAAGCAACTGTCGTAACTGGTAGAGTTCCTCGGCACCTTCGATCAGGAAGGGTGCGACGATCGCGCCGCGATGGGCACTCACCGCCACATAGCCCTGGGCTTCCAGCAGCCGCAGCGCCTCGCGCACCGGCGTGATCGAGACGCCGAGCATCTTGGCGATCTCGGCCTGCTTCAGCTTCTGTCCACGCGCGAGGACACCGACGATGATCTTTTCGCGCAGCACTTCAGCAATCTGATACTCAGCCGTCGTCCGTGATTTCAAAGACCAGTCGCCGCTGTCGTCGGCGAGACTGCGCTTGCTGATCTGTTGCTGCAATGCGTCGAGCGGCTGGTGGTCGGTCATTCCTCATTTCCGAAGCCGACACTCGAAACTGCTGGTCGACCTACATCAGGATTTCCATGTTCGTCCCGTTCCCGCAACCACAATCGAGCGGTTCAGCGTTCGACGGGCATCAGAATATTGATTTCTTCAGCCGGACTCTTGAGATCGGTTGATTTCGGCCTCTTGGCGAGTTGGGATCACGGTGGATTTTTTCCCATCGCGCACCCTAACGGAAGCATGGAGGAGTATCGTCAGTGAGCGACAAGGACCAGTTGGTCATTCCCGTCAAAGCCGTCCGCGATGGCGTCAATAAGGACCCGGAGTTTGCGATTGCCGCCCGCTTCTGGAACGCCCGCATCCGCTTCTACAGCAACGAGGCGGACGAGTATTTCATGGAGATCCGGGATGGCCGCGTCGTGGACTTCCAGCAAGGAAGCGACGGCTACAAGTCGTCGACCATCTATGTCGGCGGGCCGCGGGAAACCTGGCGCGACATCCTGAAGCCGGCGCCGGCGCGCTTCTGCAACGACTTCTTCCCGGCGGCGATCCATCGCGGCATGCGGCTCGGCGGCGATCTGTCGTCGCTCTACGCATATTACAGCGCCTTGCAGCGAATCCTCGCCGTGATGCGCCAGGAGATCAACGGCGTGAAGGCTTGAGGGACGGATGATGGCAAAGTTTGCAAAGATGGAATGCGGCTATCTGTATCTGACCCTGGATGACACCGAGTACCGTATATACCTCGAACAGGCTGGCACCGGCATCCCGGTGCTGCTGCAGCACACGGCAGGCACCGATGCGCGCCAATGGCGGCACCTTCTCGAGGATGAGGAACTCACCCGGTATTTCCGTTTCATCGCGTGGGACTTGCCCTACCATGGCAAGTCGCTGCCTCCCCTCACCCACCGCTATTGGGAGACTGGCTACAAGCTCAAGATGGACTGGTTCCTGCGCTACGTGCTCGAGTTGTCAAAGGCGCTCGAGCTCGACAGACCCGTCTTCATGGGCTGCTCGATGGGTGGGCTGCTGGCGACCGATCTGGCGCTTTACCATCCCGAGCATTTTCGCGCCGCGATCGCGCTTGAGCCTCTTATCAAGAGCCCCGAGCCTGGCACGCTGACAGACTGGTACTGGCACCCAACGACATCCAACGACACACGCGCCGCCTTGCAACACACACAGTGTTCGCCGAGCAGCCCGGAGGTTTACCGCCGCGAGACGATCTGGATGTACAGCCAGGGGGCGCCGTCGGTCTTCCCGGGCGACCTGCACTATTATGTCGAGGAGCATGATCTCACGGATACGGCCAAGTATATCGACACGGCGAAGATCGACCTCTATTTGCTGAATGCCGATTACGACTGGTCGGCGACGGTCGAGGAAGGGCGTCAGCTTGCGTCGATGATACCCGGCTCGAAATGGGTGCATATGCGCGACATGGGCCACTTCCCCATGGCCGAGAACCCGGCGAAGTTCCGGGAGTATATCGTGCCAATCCTCGATGAGATCAGGGCGAAGTCAGCAAAGCGCACCGGCTGATACCGCCCCGGGAGGCCAGCGAAAAACGCAGGAAGCAAAATCGTCGACGCTTTTTCCAACCTGGATTCTGGTTTACTTGACGCTGCCCGCCGTCAGCCCGCCGATCAGCCACCGCTGCGCGAACAGCCCGATCAGATAGACCGGTATAATGCCGGTGAGAGACGCTACCGCCATCTGGCCGAAATTTATCAATCGCTCGCCCTGGAAAAGAGCTATCGCCACCGGCAGCGTTCGGCTGCCTTCGTCATTGCTGAAGGCGGAGGCGAGCAGGAACTCATCATAGGCGAGGATGCCACAAATCAAACCCGTTGCCACGAGGCCTGGCGCCATGACTGGGCCGACGAGGCGAAAGATGATCGTGAAATACCCAGCACCGTCGATCTTTGCCGCTTCGTCGATTTCCACGGGCACCCGTCGCAGGAAGCCTGACAACAGCCAAAAGGCCACCGGCAGGTTGGCTATCCCGTTGACCAGGATAAGGCCAGACAGGCTGTTGAGCAGACCAAGCCGACGCAGAAGCAGAAA
>NZ_RZPH01000509.1:0-4206 GCF_004022825.1 Mesorhizobium sp. M7A.F.Ca.CA.004.04.2.1 | reverse complement strand
CGAAACTTGCCGAAAACCGCACCGTCATCGGCGTCGACCTGCAGGGTCACGGTCGCACCGCGCTGGGCGACCGCCCATTCACCGTGGAGGCGATGGGCGACGACATGGCCGCCATCGTCAAGGCGCTCGGTTACGATCAGGTCGATCTCATGGGCTACTCGCTGGGCGGCGGCGTCGCCTTCCGCATGGCCGTCCAGCATCCCGAAGCGGTACGCCGCCTCGTCCTGGTATCGACGGGCTACGCCACGGACGGCTTCTATGACGAGATGCGTCCCCAGCAGGCACAGGTGAGCGCGGCCGCGGCTGAGTTCATGAAGGACACGCCGATGTACAAATCCTACGTCGCCGTGGCGCCGCATCCTGAGGAGTTCCCGAAGCTCCTCGATGCGCTGGGCGGCTTCATGCGTCAGAACCGCGATTACTCGGCCGACGTCGCCAAGCTGAAGATGCCGGTCATGCTGGTCTATGGCGACAGCGATATGTACAAGCCCGAACACGAGATCAAGTTCTATCAGATGCTCGGCGGCGGGCTGAAGGATGCCGGCTGGATGCGCGAGAACCTGTCGCAGAACCGCCTGGCGATCCTGCCCAACCGCACCCACTACGACACTTTCTTCGCCCCCGAACTGACGGCCGCCGCGCTGCCGTTCCTCAACGGCCAGACCAAGGTCAAAACCTGGGACGAGGTCGTCGGCGAAACGGAGTGAACGCCAAAGCCGCCGGCTGTTAGCGGGCAGCCGGCCATTCCATGGAAGCGATGACGGCTTTCGGCGTCATCGCTTAACCCCCACTCGCATGGCTCGACGATCCCACGGTTTTCAAGCCGCAAATGCATATTTTCACGGGCTCGAGGCAGCCCTGGGTGGTGCTCGATGACAGCCTGCCGAAATACGAAGGCGCCCCTCCGCCAGGCTAATTTTTCCCTTCTCCCCTTGTTGTGGAAGGAAATGGATCGACGCGCAGCGCCAAGGGCCAGGGGAGAGCGCAAGCATGGCCAAAATTTAATCCAAATCGACACGAGATAGCCGGCAAAGCGTCATTGGCGGGCCATCATTGTCTCCCTATTTATGGGTCGCGGGTACGGCATTCGAGGAGACGACGGATGAACGACAGCATCAGCACCCTGGACGAGCTTTTGAGCGATCCGATGGTCCTGCTTGTGATGGAGCGCGATCGTGTGCGCCCCGAACAGGTGCGCATGCTGCTCGAACGGGCTCGCCGGCCTTCGACCGATGAGCCCGAAGTGCCGCCGGCGCATGTGATCGCCAGGACATGCCAGAAACTCTGGCTCTGCCCGTAGTCGCTTTGCGATTTTCGCTGTGTATCTCAAGCCGGCTCCAAGGTGGGCCGGTTTCGAACGGCGTGCACTTCGGCACGCCAGCTTACAAATCCGTAAATTGATTATCCGGCCCATGACGATAAGGCTTGCCCGGGATTGACCGATGGTCGGTCCACGCAACTCCGATCTCTCATGCACGGAATTCGATTTTGGCCGATATCTGCACACAAGGCCTGGATACGGGCTTCGTCGGCCTGGGGTTCGCCAAGGTGGCGTTCCTCGGCGTGGTGCAAGGCATCACCGAACTGTTGCCGATTTCCTCGACCGCCCATATGCGCATCGTGCCGGCCGTGCTCGGCTGGCAGGATCCTGGCTCCGCCTTCTCCGCCGCCATGCAACTCGCGGCTCTTGCCGCGGTGGTCAGCTATTTCTGGAGTGATGTCAGGAATATCCTGTTTGGTTCTTTCAACGCTCTGGCGCGACGCGATTTCGCCGACCGGCATTTCAAGCTGGCGCTCTGGATCGTGCTGGCGACGATCCCGATCGTCATCGCCGGCGTGGCGCTGTCTGGCGTGCTCAACGCCTGCAATTCGCCGCTACGCAGCCTGACGGTGATCGGCTGGGCCTGCATCGCAATGGCGATCCTGCTGGCGCTGGCCGAGATCTTTGCTCGTCACCGGCGCAGCATGGGGGGTGCGTCGCTGACCGATGCGCTGCTCGTCGGTGTTGCCCAGATCGGCGCACTTGTCCCCGGCGTGTCGCGCTCGGGCTCGACCCTGACGGCGGCATTGGGGCTCGGCTTCAAGCGGGCCGAGGCGGCGCGCTTCTCATTCCTGCTCGGGCTGCCTGCCATCGCGCTCGCCGGCCTCAAGGAACTCTGGGAACTGCACAAGGTCCATCTCGACGCCCATGGCTGGTCGGTGCTTGCTGTCGGGCTGGTCGTTGCGTCGATCTCCGCCTTCTTCGCCATATGGGGGCTGATGCACGTGCTGGAGCGTTTCTCGGCCTGGCCGTTCGTCATCTATCGCGGCCTGCTCGGCATCGTCTTGTTGTTGAGCGTCGCCATGGGATGGCTTGCCTAAGTCCAGAGCCTTTCACAGTCTCGCTTGAAACAGGTTATATCCGTACCGGACCTCGAACTTCGATTCCGGTAAGCGCATGGATTTCCTGACCCTCCTGCAATCATTGCCGTTGCTGCTGGCATTGGCCAAGGGCGCACTGCCGTCGGTGGCGGCATTTGGCATGGGATTTGGCCAGTGGACCGCTTCACTGCCGCCATGCCGGGACTTCACCTTCGAGGCGACCAGCTATCTCGTTTGCGAGGTCGATCCAAAACGATATCAGCTCGAGCTGTTCTGGAAGGATGCGGCGGGCAAGCCGTTTCAGTCGCTGCACAATCTGCATGCCACGCAACAGGCGGCAGGGCGCACCATGCTGTTCGGCATCAATGCCGGTATGTATCACCCGAACCTCGCGCCGGTCGGCCTCTATGTCGAGCGTGGCCAGGAGATGGCCTCGGTGAAAACGGGATCGGGGAGCGGCAATTTTTCCCTGCAGCCGAACGGCATTTTCTACATGCGCGACGGCAAGGCCGCGGTCCGCGCCACCAGGGATTTCGTGAAAAGGCGCCCGACCGTCGACTATGCGACGCAATCGGGGCCGATGCTGGTGATCGACGGCAAGCTGCATCCAAAATTCCAGGCTGACGGCACTTCGCGGAAAACCCGAGACGGTGTCGGGGTGCGAAAGGACGGCGTCGCGGTTTTTGCGATTTCGAACGGCATGGTGACCTTCCATGCCTTCGCCCGTCTGTTCCGCGATGCGCTCGGCTGCGACAACGCGCTCTTCCTCGACGGCACGATATCAAGCTTGTTTGCGCCTGCCATCGGCCGCAAAGACGACTATTGGAATCTCGGGCCGATGATCGGCGTTTTCAAAAAATCCTAGCCGGTTTCCATCGCGCTTGCCGCACGCGGTATGGGCGAAAAAAACTTGATTCAAACTTTATTGGTAATTTCTCATTCATAACTGATCTGGTTTGTCCGTCGGCTGTCGTTTTGCCCTCGGTCTGTTGTGTTTTGAGTACAGGTCCAGATGCGGATTCCGGGCGTCGTCAGTTTTTTGATCGCATCGCTATGCCTTGCCGGCTGCTCGTCGACGGCCGGCGTCGACGCGCTGGATTTGCAGAAACCGTCCAACGAGACCACCAGTTCCGTGATCCGGCCGCCGGCACCGATCGCCGCTGCTCCGGCGGCAAGGGGCAACAGGGCGGCAAGGGCCGGATTGGCTCCCATGTCTGACAACGGTCCGGGGGAAAAACCGCGCCCGTTCGGCTTGGCGGAGGAGGAAGAGACGGGCGTGTTTGCCGCGCCCGACGTGCCTGATCCCCAAGTGCCTGATGTCGGCGGGCTGCCGGTCGAGCCGGCAGCCTTGGTGTCGCCGCCCAAGCTGTTGACCCGCGCGGCACCGGCCATGCTGGCCGGGCCGCTCACCCGTTACGGATTTCGCGACGCCAAGCCGATCAATTTCGGCAAGGGTTCGCCTCGCCGCCTTGCAGTGCACGGCGTCGACGTCTCGCGTTGGCAAGGCAACGTCAACTGGGACAAATTGCGGGCCCAGGGCGCCAACTTCGCCTACATCAAGGCGACCGACGGTGGCGACCACCTCGATCCGATGTTCATGAAGAACTGGCGCAGCGCCGACGCCGCCGGCTTGAAGCGCGGCGCCTACCATTTCTTCTACTGGTGCCGCACGGCCGGCGAGCAGGCGGACTGGTTCATCCGCAACGTGCCCAGGGTCGAAGGCGCACTGCCGCCGGTGATCGACGTCGAATGGAACGGCGAGTCCAGCTGCAAGCGGCGGCCGTCGCGCGAAAAGGTGCTGGAAAAGATGCAGGTGTTCATGGACAAGCTGGAGCGGCATTACGG
>NZ_RZPH01000508.1:0-4209 GCF_004022825.1 Mesorhizobium sp. M7A.F.Ca.CA.004.04.2.1 | reverse complement strand
CATGGCGCCCGAATATGGCGCCACCTGCGGCTTCTTCCCCGTCGACTCGGAAACCATCCGCTACCTCACAATGTCCGGCCGCAGCGAGGACCGCATCGCGCTGGTCGAGGCCTATGCCAAAGCTCAAGGAATGTGGCGTGAGACCGGCTCGACCGATCCGGTGTTCACCGATCTGCTCGAGCTGGAACTTGGCTCCGTCGTGCCGTCGATGGCCGGACCCAAGCGGCCCGAGGGCCGCGTCGCCCTTGAAGGCATTCCGGAAGGTTTCGCCAAGGCGATGGAGACCGAATACAAGAAGGCCGCCGAAATCTCCAAGCGCTACGCAGTCGAAGGCACCGACCATGATCTCGGTCACGGCGATGTCGTCATTGCCGCCATCACTTCGTGCACCAACACCTCGAACCCGAGCGTGCTGATCGGCGCCGGCCTCCTGGCCCGCAACGCCAACCGCCTCGGTTTGAAGCAGAAGCCGTGGGTGAAGACCTCGCTGGCGCCGGGCAGCCAGGTGGTGGCCGAGTATCTGGAGAAATCCGGCCTGCAGAAGGAACTCGATCAGATCGGCTTCAACCTGGTCGGCTTCGGCTGCACCACCTGCATCGGCAATTCCGGGCCGCTGCCGGCGCCGATCTCGAAGACCATCAACGACAAGGGCCTGATCGCTGCCGCGGTCTTGTCCGGCAACCGCAACTTCGAAGGCCGCGTCTCGCCCGACGTGCAGGCCAACTATCTGGCGTCGCCGCCGCTGGTCGTCGCGCATGCGCTGGCCGGCACCGTCACAAAGGACCTGACCACCGAGCCGCTAGGCGAGGACAAGAACGGCGAGCCGGTCTACCTCAAGGATATCTGGCCGAGCTCGGCCGAAATCCAGGAGTTCATCGAGAAGAACGTCACCCGCGAGCTGTTCGCCCGCAAATATGCCGATGTCTTCAAAGGCGACGAGTACTGGCAGAACGTCAAGGCGCCGGAAGGCCAGACCTATGCGTGGGACGACAACTCGACCTATGTGCAGAACCCGCCCTATTTCGCCGGCATGACGTCAGGTTTCGGCAAGATCGGCGATATCAAGGGCGCCCGCGTGCTCGGCCTGTTCGGCGACAAGATCACCACCGACCACATTTCGCCGGCCGGATCGATCAAGGCGGCCTCGCCGGCCGGCAAATACCTCACCGACCACGGCGTCGGCGTCGCCGACTTCAACCAGTACGGCACGCGGCGCGGCAACCACGAGGTGATGATGCGCGGCACCTTCGCCAACATCCGCATCCGCAACCACATGCTGGGCGAGAATGGCCGCGAGGGCGGCTACACCATCCACTACCCGTCGAAGGAAGAGGAATCGATCTACGACGCGGCGATGGAATACAAAAGGGAAGGCGTGCCGCTGGTTGTCTTCGCCGGCGTCGAATACGGCAACGGCTCGTCGCGCGACTGGGCGGCCAAGGGAACCAATCTCCTTGGTGTCCGCGCGGTCATCGCCCAGTCCTTCGAGCGCATCCATCGCTCGAACCTGGTCGGCATGGGCGTCATTCCCTTCGTCTTCGAGGAAGGCACCTCATGGGCATCGCTCAACCTCAAGGGAGACGAGCTGGTCGAGATCGACGGCTTGAGCACCATCAAACCGCGCCAGACGATGATCGCCAAGGTCACCTATGGCGACGGCACGGTGAAGAACGTGCCGATCATCTGCCGCATCGATACGCTGGATGAGCTCGATTACTTCAAGAACGGCGGCATCCTGCAATACGTGCTGCGCGATCTTGCAGCTTAGGGAATAGGGGACTAGGCAGTAGGGAATAGAGACCCCTACTGCCTACTGCCTACTGCCTACTGCCTACCTTAGGCTTCCCAAACCGCGCCGCTGCCGCCAAAAGCACGCCGAGCATCACGCCGTTGAGGATGTGCCAGAGGAAGTGCGTTCCGAGCGGAAAGCTGCCGCAGATCACCGGGTCGATCATCCGGCAGATGACGGACACGACGAAGATCGCCGATCCCGCCAGATTATACCAGCCGGCGCGATTGCCGCTCACCGTCACCCAGACACCGAAGAAGGCGAGCGCCAGGAACGGCGGCAGATAGCCCGTCGTACCGTTCGACGCCTGGCGCAGCCAGTCAGGCACGGCAAGGGTTATCGCCCCGGCAAGCACATAGAAGGCAATGAAGATGGCAATGGCCTTGCCCCATCGCATGCCGAGGAAGCGGCGCAGATTGAACAGCGTGTAGGCCAGCGTGAAGCCGGCGATCGGCAGCACGTCGGCCCAGACTGTGCCCTTGGTGGCAAAGGTGTGGAAGATCGTCGAACCGATGCCGATCGCCACCACCCACCAGGCCAGCACCTCGGCGAAGGCGCCGGTGCCCAGCCTTCGTACCTCGCGCACGCCCCACAGGCCGGCGGCGATGAAGGCGAGGTTGGTCAGGGCGTTTACCGGTTCGGACCAGAATTCCGGGCCGGTCCGCTCGCAATAGAGGTCGACTGGCGCCAAAAACGTTTGCCACATCGTGATTGCCGCCCGAATCGGTTTCTATCCTGAAGCGCAGATCCTTCCTATTGCGGGGTTGCGGTCGGCTGCAATGGCAAAATTTCACCGCAACGTGACTTCCCGTTGACTTCCGGTTCTGCCACATATTTTAGCAATCAAGATAAAGCCGGCACCACCGGCGGGAATCGGAATGGCCATGGCCTCGCGAAAATCATTGTGGCTGGCAGCTCTTGCGCTGGCCTTCTCGGCGTCTGCCGGCGCCGGGCATGCCGGCGAATCCGATCGCGCCCATGCCGACCGGGTCCAGATCGACAGGCCCCAGATCGACAGGCCATTGGGCGTGGTCGAACTGTTCACCAGCCAGGGCTGCAGTTCCTGCCCGCCGGCCGATACGCTGTTCTCCGAACTTGCCGCCAAGGAAGATATCGTCGCGCTCGCTTATCACGTCGACTATTGGGACTATCTCGGCTGGCAGGATACGCTGGGCCGCAAGGAGAACACCGAGCGGCAATACGACTACATGCGCGCCTTCGGCAGCCGCTCCGTCTATACGCCGCAGGCCGTTATCAATGGCCGTGTCCACGTCAACGGTGCCAGCCGCGGCGAGGTCGATGGCGCGCTCGCCCGCATGGCCAAGAGCGGCGAAGGCATGCGCGTCGCCGTCAAGGTCAGCCGCACCAGCGACCGTGTGACGATCGACGCCGGCGATGCCGGCAACGGCCCCAGCGACGCCCATGTCGTCATCGTCTATTTCGACCCGCCGCAGACGGTCAAGGTCGGCGAGGGCGAGAACACCGGCCGCAAGATGACCTACTGGAACGCCGTCACCGGGATACAGACCGCCGGCATGTGGCATGGCAAGGCACAACGCTACGAACTGCCGATGAGCGAGATTGCCAAAAAGGGCGGCTGCGCCGTGCTGCTGCAGTCGGTCGGCAAGGACGGCATGCCCGGTCCCATTCTCGGCGCCGCGTTCATCCACAAGCCTTAAGGCCTTCTTTCCTTCTCCCCTTGTGGGGCGAGCAGCCGGTTCGTCGAAGGCGAATTCATCGTGCCGGTGGCACGATGAAGGCCGGCGAACGCCGGGACGCTGCGAAGCAGCGCGGACCCGGCAGGGTGGATCGACTAACCACGCCCGGCCCTTCGCAGGCTCAGGGCGTTCGAAGCTCGAAAAGCCAAGCAATTGGCTTTTCGTTCGCTGCGCGAACCGCTTCTCACCCAATAAAAAACCGACGTCAGCTTGCTTCTGACGTCGGTCATTTAGGTTTTGGGATCGTCGCACCCGATTCTTCCGAAGAAGAACCGAGGTTGGTTCGATCCGACGCAGACCCGTGGGCGGGGGGCTTGGGGTTTACGAGCCGGTGCCGGACCGAACCGTCTCAGGCAACACCGGTAAATTCGTCGGACATTGGGGCATGAGCGCGGATAAAAAAAGGCAGAAATGTGGCGGAACATCACCAATTCCAACACGGCGTTTCATAAAAGTGACTGGACGTGACGGAAACAGCGCGGCGCGGGGCTTGGTTCGCCGGGCCTTGCAATTCAGTCGCGAACACGCCAACTTTGGTTGGCAAAGATTCATTTTGAAGGATCGAGGCATGACCGATGACAGCGGCGGGACGGGGGATGGGGACGCATCCGCGATATTGATCCCGCTGCACGAGGCGCGACGCGAACGTCTCGATCAGCCGGTGCGGTTCGACCGCCGCGAGTTGGACCAGATCCTCAGGCT
>NZ_RZPH01000507.1:0-4216 GCF_004022825.1 Mesorhizobium sp. M7A.F.Ca.CA.004.04.2.1 | reverse complement strand
CTGGAAGCGTGCCATCGAGGACAATGTCACCGATGACGCCGGCCTGGAAAAGGCGATCGGCCTGATGACTCGCCATGGCGCCATCGCCGACACGATCGGACGAGCCCGCCATTTCGGCGAGATCGCCCGCGACGCGCTGGCGCCGCTGGAAGCGACGCCGCAGAAATCGGCGCTGATCGACGTCATCGATTTCTGCATCAGCCGGGTGAACTGAGCGGCGTCACCCGGTTGCCCGCTGCTTCGCCTTTCCCGGCAAAGCGAACGCGGCCAGCAGGCTGACAAAGATGCCCGCCGCCGCCAGCCAGAAGGCGATCTGTATGCCGTCGGCGATCGCGGCCTTCAGTGCATCGCCAGTCAATCCGCCGACATGGCTGTTGGCGATCGCGATCAATGTCGCCATGCCGATCGCGTTGCCGATGTTGAGCGTCGTGCAGGCCATTCCCGAGGCAACGCCCTGTTCGTCGTGTGCCACGCCCGACGCGGCCGCGATCCACATGGCGGTCCAGACGATGCCCTGTCCGACACCGGAGATGATCAGGCCGGGAACGATGGCGGCATAGCTGCTGTCGGCTGATGCTCCAAGGACCATCAGCGCTGTGCCGGCTGCGCCGACTATCATGCCGCCGACCAGGGTCGAGCGTGTAGAAAAGCGCGTCGCCAGGCGCTCACCGAGCTGCGTGCCGGCGGCGATGGCGATCGACGGCACCAGGAACGCCAGGCCTGTTTGCAGGGCGGTGAAGCCATGTACGGTCTGCAACAGCACGGTCAGGAAATAGGGCAGGGCTCCGAACGTTCCCATGAACAGGAAGGTGATCGTCATGCCGGCGACGAGGCTGCGATTGCGGAACAGCCGCAGCGGCATCAGCGGGTCAGCGCTCTTCGCCTCAATCAGCGCGAAGGCGATAATGAAGATCGCTGCCAGTGCGGCGCTGGCGATGATCGCTGGCGAACCCCAGCCATATTCAGGTCCCTGGACCAGCGTGAAGACCAGCAATGTGGCGCCTGCGGTGACGGTCAGCGCGCCCGGCAGATCGAAGTTGCGGTGCTGGTGCCGCTTGGGATCGCGCGGAATGATGGCAAATGCGGCGATGATGGCGATGCCAGCCAGCAGCACATTGACGTAGAAGACCGACGACCAGCCGAAGGCGCCTGTCAGGATTCCACCGGCCAGTGAGCCAAGGGTAAGGCCGCTCGCGCCGGCACCGCCCCACACCGCCAGCGCCCTGTTGCGTTCCGGTCCTTCGGCAAACAGGCGGTTGATCAGCGAGAGCGTCGCCGGGAACAGGAAAGCGCCGCCGATGCCTTGCACGGCACGCGCAGCGATGATGATTTCCGGCGACCAGGCGAGGCCGCCGACCAGCGACGAAAGCGCATAGAGCCAGAGCGCGAAGATGAAGATGCGGCGCTGACCGATAAGGTCGGCGGCGCGGCCGCCGAACAGCAGAAAACCGCCGGTAAACACGGTGTAGGCGCTCACCACCCATTGCAAGGTCTGGCCGGAAAAGCCCAGCCCAGCCCCGATTTCGGGCAGCGCCACGAAGACGATGTTGATGTCGAGAGCGATGATAAGCTGGGCGAAGGCGAGCAATGCCAGCGTGGCGCCGCGCTTCGCGCCAATCCCTCCCTGTGTCGCAGTGGCGCCGAATGGCAGCCCTTGATCGAGTGAACTCATGCCAGTCTCCTTTCGATTCTTTATCGATCGACAAAGAATTGAATTTGCAATCTTGAGTCAAGCGGATTATTTGTGGATCGATAAAGAAATGGAGGTTGCGATGGCGGGACGGCCAAGGGAGTTCGACAGAGCCCAGGCTCTGCAGAAAGCGCGCGATGCCTTCTGGATGCGCGGCTACGAGGGCACCTCGATGGCCGACCTCGTCTCCATGCTTGGCCTGGCCTCGGCGCGCATCTATGCCGCCTTTGGCTCGAAGGAGGATCTGTTTCGCGAAGCCGTTGTTCTCTACGAAACCAGCGAAGGAAGCTTCGCCACCGGTGCCCTTGCCGAAGAACCAACCGCTCGGCGGTTTGTCGAGCGGCTGCTGCGCGATGCGATCGATATCTACACAAGGCCGGATCTGCCGAAGGGCTGCATGGTTGTCTCGGCCGCCACCAACTGCGCTACCGAAAATGACGGCGTGCTGCATTGGCTGGCCGAGCGCCGACTGGCGCGCAATGCATTGATTGTGGAGCGCCTGAGAAAGGGTGTTCGCGACGGCGACCTCAAGCCGGATACCGATCCGGAAGCGCTTGGCGACTACTACACCACGCTGTTGTTTGGCCTCTCAGTGCAGGCGCGCGACGGGGTGCCGAAGAAGCGGCTGCATGACCTGGTCACCGTGGCGATGCCTGCGCTCGACGGTTTCGTCTCACAGCCTTGAGTCTTGCTTCTGGCGCCTCGCGATTTCGACTGCAATTGTCTCGACAAGCTGCCCTGCCGCAAATTATCTATAAAACATGGCAAAGGGCACAGACGACACCATCGCGGTGCGCATCAGCAAGGTTCTGGCGGACCGCATCATATCCGGCGCGATCGAGCCGGGGGCCAGGCTTCGGCAGGATCATATCGCCGAGGAATTCCAAACCAGCCATGTTCCCGTGCGCGAGGCCTTCCGGCGTCTGGAGGCGCAAGGGCTGGCCATCGGCGAGCCGCGGCGCGGCGTGCGCGTCGCGTCTTTCGATCTGGGCGAGGTCAAGGAGGTCGCCGAAATGCGCGCCGCCCTTGAGGTGCTGGCGCTGCGCCACGCCGCGCCGCACCTGACATCGGCCATTCTCGATCTCGCCGAGGAGGCGACCAAGGCCGGCGACAAGTCCCGCGATGTCAGGTCGTGGGAAGAGGCCAACCGCGCCTTCCACCGCTTGATCCTGTCGCCATGCGGCATGCCGCGCCTGCTCGCGACCATCGACGATCTGCACGCGGCAAGCGCCCGTTTCCTGTTCGCGGCATGGCGGTCGGAGTGGGAGACGCGCACCGATCAGGACCATCGCGCGATCCTCTCCGCCTTGCGGCAGGGAAACACCGAATCCGCGGCCGTCACACTGGGGCGGCACGTCCAATGGATTGGCCGCAAGCCGGTCAGGACGGCCTCCGGGACGACGCGCGAAGCTTTTGCCATCGTAGGTTAGTCGGCCTCCGCCAAAGCCAGGGCTTGCAATCTCCAGGGAAGTGTGGATTCGATAATAGATCGGAAAGAGAAATTATCTATAATTTTCAATCGATCAAAGGAATCCCAATGACAGACGTCGCATTCTCCCCCGGCAAGCCGTCGTTCAGTCCGCTCCGGCTCCAGGATCGTTCTCTTGCCTGGCAGGTTGGAGCCGTCGTGCTTGGCACCCTGTTCCTGGCGCTGGCGTCCTATATCGAGGTGCCGATGGTGCCGGTCCCGGTAAACATGCAGACCTTTGCCGTGACCCTGATCGGCGCGCTCTATGGCTGGCGGCTTGGCGCGCTCACCATCGTCGCCTGGCTGGTCGAGGGTGCGGTCGGCTTTCCGGTTCTGTCCGGAGGGGCAGCGGGTGCGGCGCATTTCGTCGGGCCGACGGGTGGCTATCTCTTCGCCTTCCCGCTTGTCGGCGCCTTGGTCGGCTGGCTAGCAGAACGCGGCTGGAACGGCAAAAGGGTGATGCTTGCCTTTGTCGCCATGCTGCTTGGCAACCTTGCCTGCCTTGTGCTGGGCACAGCATGGCTTGCCGTCATGATTGGAGCCGAACAGGCCGTTACCTTCGGCTTCCTGCCGTTCATCGTCGGCGGCTTGCTCAAGTCAGCGCTGGGTGCCGCGACCCTCATGGCCTTTCCCGGCGGCAAGGCCAAGCCGGCCAATCCGTGACGATCAAGCTGCGCGCCCATCATCTCCTTTGCCCGCTCACCTATGTGGGCAAGGGATACAGCCCCGCCTTCACCGCCAATTATGATCGCGTCGCGGAGCGCCTGAGCCGGGGCGAGGACATCCTCCTCGTTTCCGGCCCCGACGATGTCTGCGCTCCATTGCTCGACGAGCCGGAACCTCACTGCCTCAACGAGAGCGTCGTCGAGCGGGACCGGCTCGCCGCGCTGGATGTAGGAGAATTGCTGGCGCGGCCAATCCGGGTCGGCACCCACCTCGATCTCGACACGGGGACCTTGGCCCGGATGCGGCAGGCGTTTTCGGCTGGCCTTGTACGCAAGGCCTGCGGCGGCTGCGAATGGAACGAACTGTGCAGCACGATAGCGGCCGGTGGATAC
>NZ_RZPH01000506.1:0-4217 GCF_004022825.1 Mesorhizobium sp. M7A.F.Ca.CA.004.04.2.1 | reverse complement strand
CCTCATAATAGGTCAACAGCCGCTTGCCGCCTGACAGCGCCGTCACCGAGAACATCATCGTCCTGCCGTTGGCATGGACAAATTCGCGCGGCGCGACGGATCCGGCGCGAATCTCCTCGAGACGAGTGGCAAGGTAGCGCTGCCATTGCCGTTCGTCGATGTCGCCATAGATGCCGCTGCGGCGGTTGAGCTCCATCAACAGGCTGAACGGAGCGCCGACGCCGACAGCGCCGTCCGGAATCCTCGAGAGGTCGCGATAGGCCTTGTTGACGATCAGCGTGTCGAGCCTGGCGTCGAGGAGCACGACGCCCATCTGCATGGCGTCCATCGTCCGCTCGAGGTCGGCCAGATGCTGGTCGGGCTCGCCGTCGGCCGATGGTTCCGGCCCCGGACCCTTGAAGGCGCCGGCCAATGCCGTGACGTTGCGGCCGATTCCGCGATAGCCGGCAAATCTTCCTTCGTCGTCGAACTTCGGAAAGCCTGATGTCAAGACCCAGCGACAGTCGGCGCTGCCACCCTTGAGTTCGTAGACGAAGTCGCGAAAAGGCCGGTGCGCCTGCAGATCCTCCAAATGCGCGGCGCCACTACGATCGCCGTTCAGGACCTGATTGAGGAAGTCGAAGCGGAACCGGCCAAGCACGTTTGCCGGATCGATGCCGGTGGCTGCCTGGTAATTTTGCGAGAGCCAGGAGAAGCGCAGTTCGGCGTCGGTCTCCCAGACCCAGTCGGAACCGGCTTCGACGAGTTGGCGAAGCGCATCGTTCGAATCCATGCAAGAGGCGGACGATGATGCATCGTCGCCATGCGCTGTGGATCTGCGAGGCGCGCGCTTGCCGCGCGCGCTGATTGTTTCGTTCGCTTCCGCCATGCCGTCCCCACCCCGAAAACCAAGGCCGAACCCTCCTCCGCGGTTCGTCGGCAAAATGTGCCCGAGAAGCATTAAGGATCCGCTAACCTTAACGGTCAGTTAGCTTCATTCCGCCCGGTTGTCGGCGGGGTCGAACCCGCTATATAAGCAACGGCAGGGGTATTGCTGATGCTTGGACGGATTGTGCCTTTTTTCATGGGGCTGGCGCTGCTTTTCGGCGGCGGTTGCTCGCGCAGTTATGACGGCACGGTCGTCATCCCGAGGCCGCTCGATGTCCGGCGCTTCTGGGACCGGCCGCCACCGAATGTCGACTACGGCCAATCCGAGGTCGAAAACGGCGCTTTTCCGGTGGCGCCGCAGCCGCCCCGGCGTTTTTCCGAGCGCAAGGTAAGCCATGCCGCACCGAAACGGCACCAGACGAGGTTGCCTGCGTCGGCGTCCCTATCGGCGCCGGCGAAGTCGCTGACCTGCAGGAACGTCAGCGAGCCTGGCAAGAGAGCTCGCATGGTCTGCGATTAGATTGGAGCTTGGTCCTAAAAGCGGGATTCGGTCAAAAAACACGATCCGCGGATAGCTCGGCGAACGGGCTTTCACAGGGAAGCAGCGCCTTTTTTCGGCTCCTTCGCTCCGAGCTTGTCGAGTGCAAGACGAACCTGACGCAGATCTTCCTGCCAACCGTCATCGTCGTCCATTGGACCCTCCGAGGCAGCCCGCTGCAACCCACGCGCCTCGGATTCGATCTCGCGCAGTTCGGCGATTTTCTGTTCGGTGGTCAGCGAGTCGTCTTCGACGATCTCCAGCACCCGCATTTCCCTGAACGTAGCCATGGCGTTCCTCCCGGCTGATGTCGATCACAACGCCGTGAGCGCCCCTCTGTTCCAGACGGATCGCGCAGCCGCATAGCAGCAGGCACGCCGCCGCCGGTGATCGCAAATCGGGGAAGACCGGCGATCATTCGGCCGGGAAAAATGCCGGGCCGACCAAGCGCACCGGCCGCTCGCCGGCCTCGATCGAAAGGTGCTGGGCGGCACCTGGGGCTTCGGCATCGATCCCGGGGACGGCCGCAACCGTGCCGAGATCCGGCTTCGCCGTCGGCAACGGAATAATGGCGTTGCGCATGTTGGCGGGCGTCACGGTCCTGGCTCGCAGTTCGGTGACCCGCTGGTAGTAGCGCTTGACGTCGCATGCCTTGAAATTCGCATCATCGCGATATCTGAAGGCTGCCGGCAGCTCGGTATAGGGTTTGCGCGTGTCGAGCGCGGTCATCTGGTCGGTTTCGAGGCTGGCGTCGTTCAACGTGTAGAGGTCGACGCCGGGGTCATCGCAGATGTAACGGCATTGATCGACCGTCTCCTTCAGATCGCCGCTGGCGGCGAATTGCGACTTTGGCGCCGGGAAGAAATATCCGTCCGACAGACGCACGCAAAACAGCATCGCATTGCCGGCGAACGTGGTGCTCGCCGATTGGGTGCTGGGCGCGGCGCGCACAGGCCGTTGCTTTGCCGAAGGCGCACAGCCAAGCGCGACGAGGCGCGCCTGCAGGCCCGCTGTGTCGCGGCCCGAATTCCCAGCGGCAGCAATCCGGCGCTGCACATCCGAGCGGCTCCTGGCGAGATCGGCGCAAGCGTTGAAGAGACCACCAAGCGAACTCTTCGCCGTGCACTGGCGCTGTCTCTCGATAGTCTGGATGGCTGCAAGTTGCCGGCGCAACTGGGCAAGCTCCGGGCTCGCCCCGCCGCTGCGGCCAGCCGAAAGCAACTGGCTTCTGATCGCGCCGCAGCTGTCCGCGTAGGACGAAAGCGTACCGAACAAAACTGCCGCCAGCGAAATAAATGCGATCACCATGGAAGGCCAGAAACGGATCATCGGGACAACTTGGTCCTTTTTGCGGAGAACCCGGAATTTAGAGTTCATGACTTCAGCAAGCTTCGGCTACATGAGTAGTTCCTAATAATCTAAAGAATTTCGACATGAATGACCTATTGTCTATTGCACTACGTCACCTCATGTAAATTCGATATTACATTTTTATTTCAAGATTGAGACGAAACTCGAAAGAAAGCGCAAGCCGACCATCGCCGAGGACCTGCAGCGCGACGGACCGAGATCAATGCGCCATTATCGCCATGCGTTCGAAACCTTTGCCCGGTCTTCCGCGTTGAAGGACCAAAAGGAGAACGCAGATGTCGATCCACTTCACCGTCTCCGACCTGACAAGAAACCTGTTTCACTCGCTGGGGCTGGACCAGCGCGCGCCAAGGCCACTCAATCCCGAGCAAAGCCTGTTGCTGGAATGCTATCTGGCCGGCCAGGTTCCTGAATCAGCCTGGAGCGACTACGTCTTCGAGACGCCCGATCTTGCCCGGCATGCCGAGGCCAGGCGCAGTCACCACTGACCCGACAACGAGGCTTACTTGGGAGAGGCGAATTGCAACGTAAACACGTTGCCAGCGATCCCTTGCGCCAGCTTCGCCGAGAAAGTCAGGGGCAGGCAATTCCGCAGGGCCGCTGTCGCGGCATCGACAAATGTTTTTTTCGCCTTGGCATCGCCATTCACCTTGATGGCCGTCGGCCTCGGCGGGCCGATCAGCGTCCCATCCCGCTTGAAGCTGAAGCTCAAGGTGACGCTGGCGGTCCCGGCGTCCGCCGGCGGTGTCCAGCATGCCTGGATCGCTGCCCCGACATCGTCCATCGTGTTGAGTTCGGCTGCACTCGAAGCATGGACAACGGCCGCCAGCATCACGCCCGCAACCGCAATCCGTCTCGCAACGCTTTTCATCGCCAGCCCTCGTCTCATGCCTGACCGACAATCCATGCCGGACTGCCGAGATGGATGGTAGGGCCAACGCCGGCAATGACAATATCTCTCGAAAAAAGTTGACGCCAAAAAAGCGACACTGGACGAGGCCTGCGTGCCAGATCGCACTTGGCGATGGCGTGCAAAAGCAAAAGGCCGGCATTGCGCCGACCTTTCCTATCGCTACGACGTTCTGCGCCAGTACATCCGTGGTCGCGGGCCGAAAGCGAATTGCCTGCAGTAGACAGGGCTTTGGTTAACGTATCCTTAACCTCAGGCCTTGGCCTGCGACTTCACATGGGCGATGTAGCCGCGCACATCGCCGGCCGGCTCGCTATAGGCCTTGCCGAGCGTCTTCTCGATCGCCGCCACATAGTCCTTCGCCCACTTGGGCAAGGCATAGTCGACGACGGCCAGGAATTCGAGCGTCGCCGCCAGGCGGATATCGGCGATCGAAGGATGCTTGCCGCCGATGAACGGCTTGCCGTCCCTGAAGAAGCTGTGAAACACTTCGAGCGGCTCGGCGATCGCCGCCATCGCCGCCTTCTGGGC
>NZ_RZPH01000505.1:0-4218 GCF_004022825.1 Mesorhizobium sp. M7A.F.Ca.CA.004.04.2.1 | reverse complement strand
GTCGAGAATGTCGCCGATCGGGTCGGAAGCGTTCAGATCGAAATGCTGCCAGCTGTAGCCGGCAAGCGCATAGGCAAGGGTCGATTCGTTCATCTTCATGCCGACGCGGCCCAGCACATCGAACCCATAGTCGGTATCGACGTTGATCGACCCGCCGCCGAGATCCAGCTTGGAAGTCATGCCGGAGTAGCGTGCATCGACCATGACGCCTGCGACCCAGCTGCCGAAGTCATGATCGTAGCCGACGTTCAGTTCACCAAAGGCACCTTCGCCACCGAGACCATTGAATTCCAGGTCGCCGAGCGGCGGAACGTTGATCTGATGCACGGACGCACCGGCGCCACCAGCGCCACCGATATAGAAGCCGGTCCAGTTGTAGGCTGGCGTCTCGAAGGCAGCGCCGCCGCCGTTCTGTGCACCGAAACGGTAATTGGCTGCGATCTGGAAAGTATGGCGCGAGGTGTCAAGATTCAGGAGACCGTCCGGTACTCCGACAATGCCAGCCTCGGAAAGAAGATCGTCCTTGGTCCCGAAGCCCGTATAGCGATACTCAGTCTTGATCGTCCAATTGCTGTTGATGGCCGTTTCGATGCCACCTCCGACAAAATACCCGCTCTGATCCCAATCAAAGTCGAAGCCGGCGTTCGTATCGAGCTTGTACTTCTGCCAGGAATAGCCACCCAGCACGTAGCCCAGAGTGTTCGGCGTCAAGAGGTAGCCGAGACGCAGGCCAGCGTCGAAACCGTAGGTTTCCTTGATCGAAGCGTCGAACCCCGTAATGTCCAGCGTGGTCTTGATGTTGCCCACGTGAGCGTCCAGCAGACCGCCGATGAGGAACCGGGGCGAGACCATATAGTCATAGCCAACCGTCAGCTCACCATAGACGCCTTCGCCACCAATGCCGTTCAGCGAGATTGGAATAAAATCGCTGCCGAGCTCGTGTACGTTGGCACCGGCACCGACGCCAAAACCAACGTAGAGGCCGCTCCAGTTAAAGCCGGCAGCTTCTTCTACCGGCTGGACGACATCTGCTGCATGAGCAGCAGACATCAAAGCCACAGCAGAAACAGCACCAAGAAGAAAAGATTTCGCGGATGTGCGAATGAACATATGCCCGTACCCCAATGAGTAAACCCAGAATGTCTCTAGCAGGGAGTCGGTCGGTACGGGAATGACAAATATGCAACAATGATGAGCAAAGTGCCGTTGCGTCACATCTTTCGACGCCATGCTTTGCCTGAAAAACAGGCTCGCAAGAAAAAACCCGCCGGCTTGGAACCGGCGGGCTGGATTGAAAGGAGCTGTTCTCGCGAAAATCAGGCGGCGAGAACGGCTTTCGGCTCGACCAGTTCGTAGCCGAGCGCCTCGGCGACTGCCCGGTTGGTGATCTTGCCCTTGTGGACATTGAGGCCGTTGCGCAGGTGATGATCGTCGACCAGCGCCTTCAGGCCCTTGTCGGCAAGCTGCAGGCCATAGTGCAGCGTCGCGTTGTTGAGCGCGTGGGCCGAAGTGACCGGCACGGCACCGGGCATGTTGGCGACGCAATAGTGGATGACGCCGTCGACCTCATAGGTCGGCTCGGCATGAGTGGTGGCGTGCGAGGTCTCGAAGCAGCCGCCCTGGTCGATGGCGACGTCGACCAGCACCGAGCCTTTCTTCATGCCCGACAGCATTTCGCGCGAAACCAGTTTTGGCGCCGCGGCACCCGGGATCAGCACCGCGCCGACGACGATGTCTGCCGAAAAACACTCTTCTTCCAGCGCCTCGACAGTCGAGTAACGGGTGTGGACGCGGCCGGCGAAGAGGTCGTCGAGCTGGCGCAGGCGCGGGATCGAGCGGTCGATGATGGTGACGTCGGCGCCAAGGCCGGCCGCCATCCTGGCCGCGTGCAGACCGACGACGCCACCGCCGAGCACGGTGACCTTGCCGGGCAGCACGCCGGGCACGCCGCCGAGCAGCACGCCGCGGCCGCCATTGGCCTTCTGCAGCGCCGTGGCGCCGGCCTGGATCGACAGACGTCCGGCAACTTCCGACATCGGCGCCAGCAACGGCAGGCCGCCACGGTCGTCGGTCACGGTCTCGTAGGCGATTGCCGTCACGCCGGACGCAAGCAGGCCTTTGGTCTGCTCCGGATCCGGAGCAAGGTGAAGGTAGGTGTACAGGATCTGGCCTTCGCGAAGCTGCGCCCATTCGCTGGGCTGCGGCTCCTTGACCTTGACGATCATGTCCGACCTGGCGAACACCTCGGCGGCCGTCTTGGCAATCGTGGCGCCGGCGGCGCGATAGGCGTTGTCATCGGCGCCGATGCCGGCACCGGCCCCGGTCTCAACCAGCACTTCGTGGCCATGGGCGACATATTCGCGGACCGAGCCGGGGGTGAGGCCGACGCGGTATTCGTGGTTCTTGATTTCCTTGGGGCAGCCGACGCGCATTTTCTTCTCCTGATCCGGCCCTTTGGGCTCGTTCCCTGTATGGATGGAGTGAACCACGAATCGTTGCGCAGGTGTTTGCGAATGCGCTTGCGCCAACCGGCAGGTTTCGATAATCGTTGCGCGAAATAGCTGGATATTCGCAGGATTCACGAAAAATGCGGCTCGACAGGATTGATATCGCCATTCTCGAGGCTTTGCAGAAGGATGGCAGGATACCCAATGCGGCACTGGCCGAGAAGGTCGGCCTGTCGCAGTCGGCCTGTTCGCGCCGGCTCGACAATCTGGAGAAATCCGGAACCATCCGCGGCTATCATGCCCGGCTTTCCAATGCAGCACTCGGCCACCAGATGACGGCGATCGTGCACATATCGCTGTCGGGACAGTTCGAGAAGACGCTTTCGGATTTCGAGGCGGCGATCAAACGCTGCCCGAACGTGCTGTCCTGTCACCTGATGTCGGGCGAGTACGACTACATCCTGCGGATCGCGGCGAAGGATCTCGTCGACTATGAGCGCATCCACAAGGAATGGCTGTCGGCAATGCCGCATGTGACCAAAATCAATTCGTCCTTTGCGCTACGCGAAATCGTCGACAGGACCGCCATGGGCATGAAGCCGGAAATGGCCTAGGCTGCGTTGATATTCAGGTGATGCCGGCCTGCAAATGGTAGCTCCCTGCGCTTCCGGTGCTCGCGTACGAAAAGTACGCTCCGCTCCCGTTCTCGGAAGCGACCATTTTCGACTCGGCCTGACCTGAATCTCAGCACAGCCTGGACTAGCTGGCCTCCGTTACCACCCGATCCATCGGGATATCGTGCGGCTGCGGGTAGATGGTCGCGATGCGTTGCAGCTCGTAGCCGACGCCGATGACCAGCGGCTTGAACGGCATCGCTGCCAGCGTGCGGTCGAAGAAGCCGCCGCCATAACCCAGGCGGTAGTTCTGGGGATCGATGCCGACGATCGGCGAGATGACGATGTCCGGCAGCACCGGATCGCCCTCGGCCGGGATCGGGATGTTCCAGACACCTTTCTCCAGCCGGTCGCCCGCTTTGTAGGCGCGGAAGATCAGCGGGTGCCCCTTGTCGATGACGATGGGCAGGGCGGTGCGGCCGCCGCGTTCGTTTATGGACGCCATCCAAGGCCGCAAATCCGGCTCGCCGCGAAACGGCCAGTAGAGACTGACCATGCGCCCGGCGATCTCGCCGATGATCGCGTCGAGGCCATCGGCGATGCGTTGCGACATTACCGCTCGCGCGTCGGCCGAAACGGCGAGACGCGCAGCGATCAGCCGTTCGCGTTCGGCCTTGCGCCAGCGTCTCACATCGATCCAGTCGCTCGAAGGCGCACGGAATTCCGGATCGAGCTCGTGCATGAAACAGGGCGGCGAAGAATACTGCGCCGGAGCATCGTCGTCACGATCGTTGGCCATGCCTCACCTCATCGCGTGTTCGATGACGCTATACCTCGCGATACGATACAACATGTGCATTCACGACATGGAACGACGAGTCTCGGGCACCGTCCATCTGTTGTTGCATTGCACAAAAATACCTACATCCAGGACAGCCAATCTTGCCATCGGGGTGAACGAAATGAATGAAGCCAGGCATCATGTCGTCGTTGTCGGCGCGGGTTTCGGCGGTCTCGAGTTCACCCGTGCACTTGCTGGCGCTCCGGTGCGTATCACCATGATCGACAAGCGCAACCATCACCTCTTCCAGCCGCTGCCCTATCAGGTGGCGACGACGGCGCTGGCCACCTCCGAGGTTGCCTGGCCGATCCGCCAC
>NZ_RZPH01000504.1:0-4229 GCF_004022825.1 Mesorhizobium sp. M7A.F.Ca.CA.004.04.2.1 | reverse complement strand
CGGTCAGAGGACGCCGGCGCTTCACGCGCGGCGACCCCCTCTGGCCTGCCGGCCATCTCCTCCTCAAGGGGGGAGATTGACTGCGCCACGATCGGCGCCAGTTCTTCCGCCAATCGCTTGATCCGCTCCACCCGTTCGCCCTGCGTGCCGAGCTTGGCGTGGAAAGTCACGCCGAGATGGTCGAGCCGGGCCATGCGCTGGTCGAGCGGCTTCTTGAGATCAAGCCCGAATTTTTCCGCCGATGCCTCGAGCTCAGCCAGGTCAGGCAAATCGCCCTGGTCGGTCGTCCAGAAATAAAGCGCGTCGGACAGGCGGGCGCGCACCACCTTGCCGTTGCCGTGGGCGATCTCCTTGCCGCCATCCTTCGCTTCGATATTGGCTGTGAGGATGAAGCGGCTGGAAAGCGCGTCGTCGACACCCTGCGGCCGCGTCACAAAGCACTTCTGGTTGGCGCGGATGGTCAGTCGGATCACTTCGGCTGGAATGGCCAGGAATGCCTCCTCGAACTCGCCCATCAGCACGACAGGCCATTCGACCAGCCCGGACACCTCCTCCAGCAGCCCTTCGTCCTCGACCAGATCAAGCCCGTTGGCGAAGGCTAGATTGCGGGCGTCGGCAAGGATGATCTCCTTGCGCCGATCAGCATCGAGCACGACCTTGGCCGCTTCCAGCTTGGAAACATAGTCGTCGAAGCGGCGCACCGTGATGGCGTCAGGCGCATGGAAGCGGTGGCCGTAGGTGGTGTTGCCGGAGCGGATGCCGTCGATCTCGAAATCGACCACGACAGGCTCCTCTGTCTCCGGGCCGAAGGTGCACAGGATCGATTGCAGCGGGCGCACCCAGCGCAGCGAGCCTGGCTTGGCCGAGGCCGGTCCCCAGCGCATCGATTTCGTCCACGGGAAATTGCGGATGATGCCCGGCACCAGTTCGGCGATGATCTCTTCCGCCGCCCTGCCCGGCCTCGAAATGTGGGCGACATAAAAATCGCCCTTCTTCGGATCGGAATGGACATGGGCCTCGGCGATCGAGGAAAGTCCGGCCTTGCGCAGGAACCCCTGGACCGCCTGTTCAGGCGCCGATGTCGAAGGCCCCTTGATCTCTTCGCTTATATCTTTCGAGCGCGCGGTGAGGCCCCTGATATCGAGCGTCAGCCGGCGTGGCGTCCAGTACTCGCGCGCCGCTTCATAGGTCAGCCCCGCCTCGACCAGGCCGTCGGTCAGCATCTTCCTGAGATCACCCGCCGCCTTGCGCTGCATGCGGGCAGGAATCTCTTCCGAGCGGAGTTCTAGAAGCAGGTCAGGCATGGATGGGGCTCACGCGGCAAAATGGTCCGGGCGGGGGCATAGCAACTCGGCTGGCCGCTGTCACCCTTTCCGCGCGGGGATCGCCGATTTGCGCCCGTTTCCAGAAATTTTGGCCGCCCTGTCGGGACAAGACCGCGCCACCCGTCCTTGGATCAAAGATTTCCATGAACCGAACGCAGCGCTGAAGCGACCCACGCTCAGGCAGGAAACTATTGGCTCAACGACCATGAAAACGGCATCCAGACTTCTGCAGATCCTCGCGCTCGGCGCCTGCTTCACGGCGCAGGCTCACGGTGCCTTCTCGATGCCGGGCGTTCGACAGGCATTGCGCACGATCGACGGTGCCGGCGGTCAGGCCGTACCGCCGATCAACGTTTCCCTCGAGATGATGAAGCGGGCCTGAAGCTCAGGCCGCCAAGCCACCCGCCTGCGTCTTCAAAAACGCTTCGCCGCAGGCCTTGGCCAGATTGCGCACCCGCAGGATGTAGCTCTGCCGCTCGGTGACCGAAATCACGCCGCGTGCGTCGAGCAGGTTGAAGACATGGCTGGCCTTGATGCACTGGTCGTAGGCCGGGAAAACCATGCGGTGCATCGGCAGATTGTCGTTCGATGCCGGCGCGCCGGCGTCGAGCAGCGCCTTGCACTCGGCCTCGGCGTCCTCGAAGTGGCGCAGAAGCATCGCCGTGTTGGCGTGTTCGAAGTTGTGGCGCGAATATTCCTGCTCGGCCTGCAGGAAGACATCGCCATAGGTGACCTTGTCGGCGCCTTCGCGGCCGTTGAAATTGAGGTCGTAGACATTGTCGACGCCCTGCACATACATGGCCAGCCGCTCCAGCCCGTAGGTGAGTTCGCCGGCCACCGGCGCGCATTCGATGCCGCAGACCTGCTGGAAGTAGGTGAACTGCGAGACTTCCATGCCGTCGCACCAGCATTCCCAGCCGAGACCCCAGGCGCCCAGCGTCGGGCTTTCCCAATCATCCTCGACGAAGCGGATGTCGTGCAGCAGCGGATCGACGCCGATCGCCGCCAGCGAGCCGAGATAGAGTTCCTGCAAATTGGGCGGGTTCGGCTTCAGGATCACCTGGTACTGGTAATAATGCTGCAGCCGGTTCGGGTTCTCGCCATAACGCCCGTCCTTGGGGCGGCGCGAGGGCTGGACATAGGCAGCGTTCCAGCGTTTTGGGCCGAGCGCGCGCAGCGTCGTTGCCGGATGAAAGGTGCCGGCGCCGACTTCCATGTCGTAGGGTTGCAGGATGACGCAGCCATAGGCCGCCCAATAGTTGTGCAAGGTCAGGATCAGCCCCTGGAACGAGCGGCTGGGATGCATATGGGCGGGGATTTCAATTGTCACGGATGGCCTCGACAGCACAGGCTAGCTTGCCGGCACGTCCTAGAGACCCAACAGCAAAGCGTCAAGCAAAGCACGCCGATGCGGTCACCCCGACATTATGGACAATGTTGAAAGCTTTGCAGGGGCTGGCCCATTGCCCATCTCTGGGGCCTGCGCTCTGTTCGCCTGTGCAGCAACGACAACAGGTTTCAGCCATGCCCAGCCCGATCGTCATCCGCCCTGTCACGCGACAGGATTTCGAGCAATGGCTGCCGCTGTGGGACGGCTACAATGCATTTTATGGCCGCTCGGGTGAAACGGCCCTGCCGGGTGAGATCACCCAGATGACATGGTCTCGTTTCTTCGATGCCTATGAGCCGGTCCACGCGCTGGTGGCCGAAGGCGAGGGACAGCTTCTCGGCCTCGTGCACTATCTCTTCCATCGCAGCACCACGGCGATCGCGCCGAATTGCTATCTGCAGGACCTTTTCACCACGCAGGCCTCGCGTGGCAAAGGCATCGGACGGGCGCTGATCGAGCGCGTTTACGAGCGCGCGCAGGCGGCCGGCTCAGGCCGGGTATACTGGCTGACGCATGAGACCAATCACACGGCGATGAAGCTTTACGACAAGGTCGCCGAACACTCCGGCTTCGTCGTCTATCGCAAGCTCTTCTGAGGCAGCCAGCCGAATCCGGTTCAAACGAAAACGGGACTCCGAAAAGAGCCCCGTTTGCATTGAATTCAAATGGCGAACTTCACCCTTTCGGGGCGGGCACCGGCTCTGGCTTGACCTTCGGGGTTTCCTGCGCCGTGTTGGACTCGATCGGCGGCAGGCCCTTCATCAGCTTCTGCTGCAATTTGGCCAGCACATCGGGGTCCGGCTTCAGGTCGCGAGCCTGGTTCCACTGGAAGGTGGCTTCCAGCTTGCGGCCGACGCGCCAGTAGGCGTCGCCGAGGTGATCGTTGAGAACCGGATCTTCCGGCTTCAGCGACACGGCGCGTTCCATTTCGCGCACCGCGTCATCGAACCTGCCGAGGCGGAAATAGGCCCAACCCAGCGAATCGACGATGTAACCGTCGCTCGGCCTGAGGTCGACGGCCTTTTGAATCATCGCCAGGCCTTCCTTGAGGTTCATGTTCATGTCGACCCAGGAATAGCCGAGATAGTTCAGCACCTGCGGCTGGTCGGGGAACAGTTCCAGCGCCTTGCGGAAGTTCGGCTCGGCCTTGGGCCATTCCTTCAGACGCTCATAAGCGATGCCGCGCTGGTAGAAGATGTTCCAGTTGGCCGCGGTCGGCGCCTTCAGCACCTCGACGGCCTTATCGTAGAGAGTGGCGGCCGAACGGAAATCGTCCTTCGAGGAATAGACGCCGCCGAGCGCCAGATAGGCGCGCATGTCATTGGGATGGGCGTCGACCAAGGCTTTCAGATGGGTGATCGCTTCTTCGTGACGGTCGAGATCGGCAAGATTGAGGCCGAGTTGCAGGTCCGAAAGCTCCTTCAGCGGCGAAGCGGCGGGAATCCGGCGATAGAGCGCGATGGCACCTTCGCCGTCCTTCAATTGCGCGGACACGGCGGCGAGTTGCACAAGGG
>NZ_RZPH01000503.1:0-4234 GCF_004022825.1 Mesorhizobium sp. M7A.F.Ca.CA.004.04.2.1 | reverse complement strand
AGAAAACCCCCCCCCCCCTCTCCCCGCCGCTGACGACCTCGATCCTGCCGCATATGGCGATGGGCCAATGGGCGATCGAACAGCTGGAAGCGCCGGCGGCGCCTGGACGGGGGCGGTATCCGATTACGAAGCTGGAGTGCCCGCTGGTGGAGCGGGAGAGTGTGAGGGGGGTGGCGGGCTGACGGCGGCGCGGCTGGGCAGCAAAGGGAGCGCCGAACTGGACGTTGCGAATTCTGCAGCCGAATAAAAGGCGGTGGTGGAATATTCAATTGCAGCCGGATACTCTTCCTGCTGAGATATAATCGCGAATCGATCTTGCTTGATAGTCAGGTTCAACAGCAGACTCGGCAGCAAGGACCGTGCGTGTTTCATCACTCTGCCGACAATCTCGACGATTTAATGCGAAAGGTTTTCACGCGGCTGTTGTCCGGTAACAAGCGGAACAACCGCGTGAGATCACGCAAAGGTACAAGCACCGAGTTGTTCGGTGCGCTTCTCGAACTTACTAATCCGCGTGCGCGACTGGGAAGATCCGAGGCGCGCGCTAGAGTTTTCAGTCCGCTTGGCGAACTGCTCTGGTACCTGTCAGGCAGCGACGCATTAGACCAAATCAATTACTACATCGAAGGATATGACGAGTTTTCCGACGACGGCGAGACGCTCAACGGCGCTTATGGCCGCCGTATCTTCGGGCGCGCTCGCCTGCACGGCGACGCCGAGCCCAAGGACGAATGGCAGCGCGTGATCGACACTCTGCGCGCCGAGCCCGGTTCGCGTAACGCGATCATCCAAATCTACGCGAACGCCGACGGTGCTCGAAACGGTGCAGACGGCAAAAAAAGCAAGGACATTCCTTGCACCTGCACGCTGCATTTCGTCATCAGGAAGAAACGGCTTCACCTACACGTGCACATGCGGTCCAACGACGTTTTCCTCGGGCTGCCGCATGACGTCTTCTCGTTTACCATGCTGCAGGAGATCGCCGCGCGTGAGTTAGGGGTCGAACCAGGAACCTATCATCACTCGGTGGCCAGCCTACATCTCTACGACGACACGGAAAGGCAAAAGCCGCGTACAAACGCCCAGAAGTACGTGGACGAGGGGCTGCACGACATCGTCCCCATGCCGCCGATGCCGTTGGGCGATCCGTGGCCGGCCGTATGGCAAGTGCTGGAAGCGGAACGTGAAATCCGTGCCGGCAACCCGAATTTCGAACCCGTGGCGGATCTCGACCCCTATTGGCGGGACCTGATTATACTGCTGCGCGTCTTTGCTCTTGGCACATTACGGGATACGAAGCGTGCCGCCGAGTTGCTCAACCGGCTGAACCATGACGGGTTCAAACTCTATGTGCTCGATCGGATCGCTAAGAAGAAAGTGGCGGATCCGGTCATCCGAGAACTGTTCGAACCGGAAGAAGTAGATGCCCAACGGAATCCATAGGGACCGCCAATTCCAATTGCTGAAAGGCCTTGCGGCATACGAAGACGAATTCGGTCCACTTCCCGGTATCGCGGATCCCGCGGCCAGACAGACACTGGTTGAGCAGATGGTGTCGAGCATCCGACGGATCGAGTATGTGCGGAATTTCCGCCATCGCCCAGCCATCTCGGCTGATCGTATCAATCCGTACTCCCCTCTTTTCGATCCTCTGAAAGGTGCGTTTTATCTTGATACCAAGGGCCGCCGCGACGAAGCGGTATGGATAGCTTTTCTGGGCACTCATTTTGGCAAACACGCCGAAGATGCCTGGAAGCTGGCCGCGAACGTCATGGGCTCGTTCGGAGAGGGGCCGGTGTGGACTTTGGAGCGCTATGGCGTCAACAGGGCCGATTTTGAGGCGATGTTAACCACGCATGAGGATGACCTGAAGTCCAAATCTATATCCGGACGATTTTCGAACCACCGTCAGTACCAAAGCAAGAAGATTGGCAATATTGGCAAGGTGTTCAGTACTTTCCACGAATGGTTGACGGCCTCGGGTGGTATGAATTCCAAGGTGCGGCTGATACATAAAGAGGTTGGCCAGGAGCCTACGGCAGTTTTCAAGAAGCTCTACCGATCGATGAAGGATGTCTACGGTTTTGGTCGCTTGGGCAAGTTCGACTTCCTGACCATGTTGGGCAAGCTAGACCTAGCGCCGATTGACGCCGACAGTGTGTACCTAACGGGCGCCACCGGCCCGTTGTTCGGGGCTAAGCTGCTAGTCTTGGGAGCGACCAATGCAGAAGGTAAGCCCAAGGAGATCGAGAGGGCGGTTGATACGCTCGACGACTACCTCAACGTGGGTAAGCAAGTGCTTGAAGACAGTCTCTGCAATTGGCAGAAGAGCCCGACGATCTACACTTATTTCAGAGGTTAGTCGATCAGGTCAGGTATGTTTGGGTCTTCACCCCAACGGTAGCGGCGCTTGAGGAAGTTCAGCTTGCTGTGATCCACCACGTCGGCCCGCTGCAACTGACCTACGATGATACCTGGTGTGACATCCACCGCTCGGGCGATGGCCATGATAGCCTTCGGCCCCACGCCACGGTTGTCGAGTTCTTCCCGAAAATTGGCAGGAAAGAGCAATTCTTGCGCAAACTCGTTGGCCTCTCGTTCTTGAGTCTCCGTGTCCGTTCCCATGAATACAGCGCCTTCGCCGTCGATATGGTCTTGCCCATGCAGTACGATGTGCGCAGCCTCATGAAAGAACGTGAACCAAAAATGGTCTTCCGCCATATGGCGGAAGCTAAGCAGGATGACCGGATTGCCGTTGGTATCGAACCAGGACGCGCCACTTGCGCGGCAACCGTCCGGAGTCCGGGCGGTTGCTACTGCCACACCGACAGATCTGCAAGCGGCTACGAGGCGCGGAACAAACGCGGATGGCCGTTTGAAAGCTGAAAGCTTCTTTAGTCCTGGAAGCATGTTCCTAAATGCCGAGAGGTCAAACTCGGGCAGGTCACGGTCGGCGATGGCCAATTCGCCGGCGCGCAGCCAGACCAGTGTGGCCATGCCGTCGGACGCGAGGGATAGTGAGGTTCGGAAAGCGACAGCGCCCACGCCCGATGAGTAGCGCTGTCCCCATTCCTGCAGAGTCAAGCAGCCAAAAAATGCGAGAATCTCGTCCTTGAGTTTGTTCTTAGACTTGCTGCCTTTGGGGACCCAACCGAATTTGCGCATCGATGCTGCCGGCATCGATGCGACCCATGACGCCTCTGAGTCTTGTGAACTCTCGTCCAAACGGGCCATATCCAAAACGTAGGATTTATCGCGGGCCAGCCAGAACCGCGTCGTAGACCCTAGATTGTCGGCCAGAACACCGGCGTCACTTTCTGTCAACCGACGGTGGCCCCTAATCAAAGCGTCGAAATCGTCTGTGGATATTCCCAATGCGTCAGCGAGTTCTGCGCCGTCGATTTCCTTGGTGTCCATGAGCCGCACTATCGTGTCGCCCGGCGGTGAAGACCAGTTAGGGTCAATCATGCTAGCAGCTTTCCGTTGTTGAGAATCCGCAAGAGCTTAACGCGGTGAACATCGCCCCAGTTGGTCGTGTCGATCACACCGGCTCCGATGGGCTCCACCTCCACTACAGCGGAATCTCCCAATGGATAGCTTAACCCGATCTTGCCTTCAGCCCAGTTAACCTTTGGTTCATCCGGCACTTCGTGGAGATAAATGGCGCCCCGCATGTCTGCGATAAGACTGTGGTATGACCGTGCCAGGTCCTCACCGAGCATTTTCGTTGCCGCCTTTCCGTCGATAGTTGCCCTTCGGATTTTCGGTGTGAGATAGTGAAGTTCCAAGGCAAATCGTCCCGCGAGCAGACCCGAGACCACGCCTGTGACTACTTCGCGCTGCGAGTAGTGAGAGACAGCCCGAGGAAAAAGACAAGTCGAATCGTTCGTCTAGACAACTAATGTCAGCGCTATCCGGCTACGACACCATAATCAATGCCGGTGTCGTCATGTAGCTGAGCGATTGTGCTTATCCTTGCTGATATGCGGCGCAAAGCAGCCACCGCCAAACGCAGTGTCCAGAACGGACCCCTTTGCATTCTGGCGCACCCGACAGGATTCGAACCTGTGACCTCTGCCTTCGGAGGGCAGCGCTCTATCCAGCTGAGCTACGGGTGCTTTCCGGAATCCGGAAAACGAACCAGCCGGTGAACCGGCAAGTCACGGCTTCTTAGCGGAAGCAGGCGCGGGCTTCAACGGGCAATTGGAGATTGGCGCAGCGACATGGCCCGGTG
>NZ_RZPH01000502.1:0-4237 GCF_004022825.1 Mesorhizobium sp. M7A.F.Ca.CA.004.04.2.1 | reverse complement strand
GTACAGGGGGCCGGGCACCGATCGACCGTTGCTGGTCGGTCGCGCCGCGCGCGGCAAGGAGCTGCAGTTGCTGGACATGCCGCAGGACGTTTTGTCCGGCTTCCGCAACTACATAGGCTCGGTAGCCGCCAATTGGGCTGCCGGAACCGTCGCCGTTTCCTCGCCGGAAGGCAACTCGCTCGTCGTGATCGATGCGGCCAGCGGCCGGGTCGTTGCGAACAGCGCATTGGTCGAGGTCTGCGGCGTGGCGCCCGATGGAACCGGCTTCATGGCCACCACCGGCGCCGGCGAGATCGTCGAGGGCAGCGGTGCGACACGCTCCGAACCGGACTATGTCTGGGACAACCACATGCTGCGTATCGAACAGGCCGCATAGGCTACAAGCGAAGCCGCTTAACGAATTATGCACTATCCCCTTGCGGTGGCGGGCCGTGGCGGGCACAGGGAATTGTTTTTCGAACCGGTTGCCTCATGAAATTGCTTGCCATCGACTGTGCCGCCAATCTCTGCGCCGCTTGCGTCTATGACGCGACGGCGAAGCAGGAGCTTGGCCGTCAGGTGCTCGATCTCGGCAAGGGCCATGCCGAGCAACTGATGGCGGTCATCGCCGAAGCGCTGGAGGCAAGCGCAACCGACTATGCAGGTCTTGGCGCCATCGCCGTCTCTGTCGGCCCCGGTTCTTTCACCGGTCTGCGCGTCGGCGTCTCGACCGCGCGTGGCCTGGCGCTGGCGCTGAAGATACCGGCAATAGGGGTGACGACACTGGAGGCGCTGGCCGTCGAAGCAGCAGCGGCATTTCCCGGTCGCGCCGTGCTGGCGGCGCTCGATGCCGGCCGTGAAGAGATCCACGCGGCCTTTTACGACGAAAGGTTAGTCTTGACTTACGGTCCGGCCGCGGCCACGCTGGCTGACGTGGTGGCTATGGCGAAGGAAACGTCTCCGGTGCTTGCCGGCACCGCGGCAGCGCTCATCAGCGCATCGGCCGGGCGCGAATTTGATGTCGGCCCTCGGACAGCCACCGCCGACATTGTCACCTACGCCCGCCTGGCTGCCGCCAAGGGCGCGGGCGAACGGCCGAAACCACTCTATATACGCGGCGCCGACGCCAAGCCGCAGGCTGGCTTTATTCTATCAAGGCAAGAAAGATAAATGCGCATACCTTTTCTCCAACCACGCCGCCGGGACTACGCGCTCGAGCCGCTGAGGATCGCCGACAGTCCGGCGGTCTCGCTGCTGCATCGCGAGGACTTTGTCCGCCCCTGGACCGATGGCGAATTCGCCGCCCTGCTCGAACAGGACACCGTGTTCGGCTATGCCGCGCGCGAAACCGGACAGGGCTCCAAGCCGCCCGCCGGCTTCGTGCTGGCGAGGCTTGCGGCAGGCGAGGGCGAGATCCTGACCGTCGCGGTGGCGCGATCGCATCGTCGCCAGGGGCTGGGCTGGCAATTGATGGACGCGGTGTTGCGCGAACTGCACGCGCAGCGCGCCGAAGCGCTGTTCCTCGAGGTCGACGAGACCAATGTCGCGGCGATCGCGCTTTATCGTCGGCTGGGCTTCCGCGAGGTCGGCAAGCGGCCGAATTACTACAGATCGGCCGAACACGGACCGACCGGCGCGCTTGTCATGCGCCGCGATCTTCGCTAGCGAGACGGCCGGGATGGGGCGATGATCAAGAAAATCAGGATTTTCCTGGCGCTGGGCCTCGTTGTCGCCGGTTCGCTGGTCCTCGTGCCGCTACAGATACTGTCGATGAAGACCGGCTGGTGGCCGGAAACCTTCATCCTCAAGGTCTGGCACAGGCTGATCGTCAGGGCGCTCGGCATGCGCATCCATGTCAAGGGAGCGCTGTCCGACAAGCGCCCGCTGCTGGTGGCGTCCAATCACATCTCCTGGACCGACATCATGGTGCTCGGCTCTTTTGCCGACGTAAAGTTCATCGCCAGGGCGGATATGGAAGGCTGGCCGCTGATCGGCATGCTGTCGAAGCTGCAGCGCACCGTGTTCATCGAGCGCGAGCGCAAGCGTTCGTCGGGCGACCAGGCAAGCGAGATTGCCAGCCGCATGGCCAAGGGCGATGCGATGGTGCTGTTTGCCGAGGGCTCGACCGGCGACGGCAATATGGTCCTGCCGTTCAAGAGCACGCTGTTCGGCGCCGCCTCGATGGCGATTTCCGAAGGCGCGGCGGAACAGGTGTTCATCCAGCCGGTGGCGATCGCCTATACGCGTCTGCACGGCGTGCCGCTCGGCCGCCGGCATCGCCCGCTTGCCGCCTGGATCGGCGATGAGGATTTGATGCCGCATCTCAAGGTTCTGCTCGCTGAGGGCGCGCTCGACGTCGAGGTGCATTTCGGCGAGGCAATCGCCTTCTCCAAGGGTTCGAACCGCAAGGAGACGTCGAAACTGATGGAAAGCCAGGTGCGTGAGATGATGCAGGCGGCGCTTGCCGACCCGCGGCCGAGCCGGTAGCTCCGGCACGCTCTTGCTGGCGCGGGCCGAGAATCGTCTGTTTTTTGTCACGGAAAGGCGTTAGAAGCCGCCTTATGGACTTGAACACGATAGAAAGCGACGACATCGGCACTACGGCTGGACAGCCGGCGGTGCTTCCCGCGGCAGCGAGAAAAGTCTTCATCAAGACCTATGGCTGCCAGATGAATGTCTATGATTCACAGCGTATGGCCGATGCGCTGGCTGCCGACGGCTATTCCGCGACCGATGCCATTGGCGAGGCCGACCTGGTGCTGCTGAACACCTGTCATATCAGGGAGAAGGCGGCCGAAAAGGTCTATTCCGAGCTCGGCCGTATCCGCGCCATGAAAGCCGAGCGTGCCCTGGCCGGCCGTGAGATGCTGGTCGGCGTCGCCGGCTGCGTGGCGCAGGCTGAAGGCGCCGAGATCATCCGCCGTTCGTCGGCCGTCGACCTGGTCATCGGTCCGCAGACCTATCACCGGCTCCCGGACGTGCTGGCGCGGGTGCGCGGCGGCGAAAAGATCGTCGAGACCGACTACGCCATCGAAGACAAGTTCGAGCACCTGCCGCAGCCCAGGCGCGCCGAGGTCATCAAGCGCGGCGTCACCGCCTTCCTCACCGTGCAGGAAGGCTGCGACAAGTTCTGCACCTTCTGCGTTGTGCCCTACACAAGGGGCTCCGAAGTCTCCCGGCCGGTGGCGCAGATTGTCGCGGAGGCTGAGCGCCTGGCCGAAGCCGGCGTGCGCGAAGTGACGCTGCTCGGCCAGAACGTCAATGCCTGGCATGGCCAGGGCGGGAGCGGTCAGGAGTGGGGCCTTGGCCGCCTGCTGTTCAGGCTGGCCGAAATCCCCGGGCTGGCGCGGTTGCGCTACACCACCAGCCACCCGCGCGACATGGATGACGAACTGATAGCGGCCCATCGCGATCTGCCGGCGTTGATGCCCTATCTGCATCTGCCGGTGCAATCCGGCTCCGACCGCATCCTCAAGGCGATGAATCGCCGGCACACGGCCAGGGATTATCTGGCGCTGCTCGACCGCATCCGTACCGCGCGGCCTGACATCGCGCTCTCCGGCGACTTCATCGTCGGCTTTCCCGGCGAGACCGAGGCGGATTTCGAGGCGACCATGGAGCTGGTGCGCCAGGTCAATTACGCCTCGGCCTTTTCGTTCAAATATTCGCCGCGTCCGGGCACGCCGGGCGCCGAAATGGCCGACCATGTGCCGGAAATGGTCAAGGACGAGCGCTTGCAGAGACTACAGGCTCTGCTTGTGAAGCAGCAGCAGGATTTTGGTTTGAGCCTCGTCGGAACCACCATCGACACGCTGATCGAGAAGCCCGGCCGTCAGGCCGGCCAGAAGGTTGGCCGCTCGCCTTGGCTGCAGCCGGTTATTGTTGATGAAAAGGCCGGCGAAATCGGTGACATTATCCAGGTGCGAATCACGAAGACGGGCTACAACAGCCTGTTCGCCGAATTGGCCTGAGGGTCTCGGCAGATGAGGAGAGACGGTTGAGCGCAGCAGAGCTGAAGAACCTGCCCCCGGTACCGGCATCTGGGGCTTCTGACATGGCGCACATCGTTCTGACTTTCGACAACAACAAGCTTGCCAGCGCCCTTTATGGTCAGTTCGACGAAAACCTCGCCAGGCTGGAGCAGAAGCTTGGCGTCGACATCCGCTCACGCGGCAACCAGCTGACCATCAAGGGTTCGGCGTCGGCCGCCGAGCAGGCGCGCCGCGCCCTGGACAACCTCTACGGCATTCTCCAGAAA
>NZ_RZPH01000501.1:0-4240 GCF_004022825.1 Mesorhizobium sp. M7A.F.Ca.CA.004.04.2.1 | reverse complement strand
CACCGTATGGGACCAGATCACGGTCTGTCCAGAGCCGGAAATACTTGTGCGCCAGGTGACAATTCCAGTGCCGTCATGGACAAGGATTGGCTTAATTTCGTGGATTGGGCTGGTTGAATTTCGGATTACTCGAAAATACCCAGTGCCGACGAATCGCGCCACCCTACTCCGGCGATGGCACCGGCGGCCGTGATGTCAGCGCCGTGCCGAAGGCGGCGACAACAACGGCTGCGATCCCGGCCAATTGCGTGGTGGTGAGGCTCTCGTGCAGGAACAGGAAGCCGGCCAGTGCACCCAGCCCCGGCTCCAGGCAGGTCAGCGTGCCGTAGATGCGCGCCGGCATGCGGGTCAGCGCCACCATCTCCAGAAAGAACGGCAACGCGCTGGAAAACAGGCCGACCAGCAGCGCGCTGACCAGGATCGACGGCGACAGCAGCGCGGATCCCGCCTGCGCGATACCGAAGGGCAGCACCAGCACGGCGGCGATGGCCATGCCGTAGGCAGTGGTGCGGGTACCAAGCTCCGCGCCGGCCTTCTGGGCCAGCACGATATAAAGCGCCCAGAAGCCGCCGGCCGCCAGCGCCAGCATCACCCCGATCGGATCAAGCGGCGCGAGGGAATGAACGAAGGGCGACAACAGCAGGATGCCGGCCACCGCCAGCGCGATCCAGGCAAAGTCGCTGGCGCGCCGCGAGCTTAAGGTCGCCACCAGAAGCGGGCCGGTAAACTCCAGCGCCACCGCGATGCCGAGCGGAATCCTGGCCAGCGCTGCGTAGAACAGGAGGTTGAGCGCGCAAAGCGTCACCCCATAGGCGACCAGCCACGGCAGAGTGGCACGCGAGGGCCGCATCTGCCAGGGCCGCAGCACCGCGATCAGCATCAGCGCACCGATGACCAGCCGCAGCGTTGTCGTGCCTTGCGCGCCGATCTGCGGGAACAGGCCCTTGGCGAAGGCGGCGCCGATCTGGATCGACACCATAGCGCCCATCAGTGCTGCGACCGGCAGGGGCGCCGCTTGGCGACTGGCAACCGGCGTCGATGTCACTTGGTTTTGTCCTTCCCCGATGCCAGGGCAGAAACCGCCTGACGGTGTGGAGTTAGGACGAACCAGCCGGCCTGTCGTGAGGCAGCGGCAACTGCTCGCTAGGGCAAGGACTGCAGGCACCCTATGAGTCTCCCGGACCGCGGAGCGTTCATTGCCGCGGCGCACAAGAATAGCTGGAGATGATCCTGTAGGTGCCAGACCGCAACGACACGCTTCAGGCGGTGGCAGCCGAGCGCTTGAAGAGGATGGTGACTTTAGTGCCCTCGCCAGCGCTCGACTTCACGTCGAACTCCGCCTTGGCATTCTCGGTCAGCGAGCGGGCGATCAGCGCGCCGAGTTTGCCGCGCTTGGGCCAGCTCTCGCCCTCCGGCAGGCCAATGCCGTCATCGGCGATCACGATGCGGCAGCCATCGCCGTCAACCACGCTGTGCAGGGTGATCGTGCCGCCGTTGCGCCCCTGGAAGGCATGTTTGAGCGCATTGGTCAAAAGTTCGTTCACCACCAGCCCGGTCGGCATGGCGACGTTGATCGACACCGGATAGGTGTCGACCTTCATGTCGAGGCGGATGCCCTCGACCGCATGCGAGTTCATCACCGCCGACGCGATCTGGCTGAGATAGACACCAAGATCGACCTCATCCTTGTCATAGTCCCCCGACAGCGTCTGGTAGAGGATCGCCAGCGCATCGACGCGACCTGCCAGCCGCTCGAAACGCTTCTGATCCGGTTCGGCCGCGTTGCGCGTCTCCATCCGGATCAGTGCGGTGATCATCTGGAGATTGTTCTTTACCCGGTGCTGCAGTTCGCGCAGCAGCGTGTCCTTCTCGCGGATGCGCTCATCGAGCGATCGCGCATCCTCCGTTTCGCCATGGGCCGAGACGTCGACCAGCGCCACCAGCCGGAAGCAGACCTTGCCATTGTCGTCCTCGATGACATTGGAATAGACGTCGACGATCGCCGGTTGGTCTTCTGTCCGCTCCAGCCGGAACGTGCCGATGAAATCGGTGTCCTCGACCACGACCTCGAACAGCGGCCGGTCCTTCTGCTTGTGCAGGCCGGTGCCGGAAAGCGCCGCCCAGTGTTGCCGAGCGAGCGTCGCCGCCTTGAGGCCGGACAGTTTCTCGAATTCCGGATTGGCATAGACGACACGCTCCTTCGAACCGAGATCCGAGACGGCAATGGCGATCGGTACCTGGTCGAGGAACTTCTTGAACTGTTCGCTTTCCAGCGCGCTGGCAAGGTCCGGCGTTTCGAGCAGCTGCCCGACCGCTTCGGCCTTCTGTGTATCGGATGTCATCTGCGGCGCCTGTGCTGTGTGATCACCATCAATAACAGCGATGCGATCTCCCCGCCATCGCCAAAGCACGAGGCGGCATTTCACGCGCCGTCACAAGTGGTGTGTCGCACAATCTCGAAATCTGCGTAGCCGCGTCGAAATTGACCGAGGCCCAGGGAACCGCTCACGAGGCCGGCTTCGACGCCAGCCTTGGCCCGGTCTTGACGTCGACGATCTCAGGCTTGGCACTGTCCACCGTGCCATCCCAGCCGCCACCGAGCGCCTTGTTGAGGGCGATGTAGTTGGTCGCCAGCAGGACGCGGCTTTGCAGCAGCGAGTCCTCGGCCGAGTAGAGCGAGCGCTGGGCGTCGAGCACATCGAGAAGGCTTGTCTCGCCGGCCTTGTAGAGCGTGCCTTCGAGCCGCGCCGCATCGCCATAGGATTTCGCCGAAGAGGCGAGCTTGCCGATCCGGATGCGCTCCTGCGACAACAGCACAAGCGCGTTCTCGACATCCTCGAGCGCCGTCAGCACCGAAGACCGGTATGCGATGAAATATTGATCGCGCTGCGCCTTGGCGACCTCGACGGCCGCCTGCAATTGACCGGCATTGAACAAGGGCACGCTGAGCGTCGGCCCGAACGACCAGCCGATCGACGAATTCTTGCCGAGATCGCCAAGCTTCAGCGCCGCCGTGCTGATGTCTCCCGTCAGGCTGACCGAGGGATAGCGGGCGGCCTCTGCCTGGCCGATCTTGGCGGTGTATTGCGCATATTGGCGTTCCGCCATGCGCAAATCGGGTCGCGAAAGCAAGAGGTCGGCGGGAATTCCGGTGGGCATCGGCAGGCGTGGTGCAGGGATCGGGGCGACCCGCTTCAGCCGCTCGCTGAGCGAGGCAGGCGGCCGGCCGGCCAGCACGGCGAGACGATGCACGGCCTGGGCATAGCTTGCCTCCAGCGTCGGCACCGCGGCTTCGGTGCTCGCTGCCTGCCCCATCGCCTTGGCGACATCGGCGGCGGTCGCCGTGCCCGCCTGCGCCATGGTGCGGGTAAGTTCGGCGGTCTGCCTTTGCGACGCGGCCGAGCGCCGGGCGAGCGCGATGCGGGCCTGGTAGCCGCGCGCCTGGGTATAATAGGAAGCGACATCGCCGACCAGGGTAAGAAGCGTCGAGCGCAGTTCCTCCTGCGAGGCGTCCAGCCCGTAGCGCGCGGCCTCGACGCCTCTGCGGTTGGCGCCGAACAGGTCGAGTTCCCAGCTTGCATCGAAGCCGGCCTGGTACTCGCTGTAGGTGGCGTCAGAGCCTGATGTGGTCTCGGCTGACTTGTTGCGGGTGGCCGAGCCGGAGCCGTCGACCGACGGCAGCAACGTGCCGGCACTCTGGCGGTAGCTGGCGCGCGCCTCGCGGATTTTTGCCTTGGCGGTGGCGACATCGAGATTGCCGGCAACCGCTTCCTCGACAAGCGTGTTCAGCTCGGGATCGCGCAGCCGCTGCCACCATTTTGACAGTTGCGCCGGCTGGGCAGGCTTTGTCGGCTTGTGGCCGCTCCAGCTTGCTGGCATCGCCAATATGGGCGTCTGATAATCCGGACCGACGACGCATCCCGCGAGCAGGACAGCGGTAATCATAGGCGCAAGAAGCCGCCTCGCGGCCACCGAGCCACGTTCCAAACCTGTCATGTGAAGTTGTCCTTATTGCTGGTTGGCCGTCACCGGCGTCTCGCCCGTATCTGGTTTGGCCGCCCTGCCCTTGAAGATGCGCCGCACGGTGACGAACAGCAGCGGCACCAGGAAGACACCGATCACCGTCGCTGCGATCATCCCGCCCATCACGCCGATGCCGACGGAGTTCTGCGCACCCGAGCCCGCACCGCTGGCAATCGCCAGCGGTGCGGGCTCGGGTGCGCAGAACTCCGTCGGCATC
>NZ_RZPH01000500.1:0-4246 GCF_004022825.1 Mesorhizobium sp. M7A.F.Ca.CA.004.04.2.1 | reverse complement strand
CCCCCGGCCATATCGACAGAGGGAGCGCCACCCCCGCCGGCGCCACCGGCAGAGGCGGCAAAACCGGCTGAAGCAGCCCCCGCCCCGGCGGCACCGGCTCCCGCCGTCGAGCCGGCAAAGCCAGCGGAGGCCGTGCCGGCCGAAGCCAGCCATGTCATCGTTGCCGGCGACACTTATTGGGATCTGGCCAAGAAGACCTATGGCGACGGTGCCAAATGGAAGGTCATTTCGGGCGCCAACAAGGGTTATGAGCCGCGCCGGCTTCCTGTTGGCGCAACGCTGACCATCCCGCCGCAATAGCCCCGCTATATGCCTGAATGACACCGCCCGTCCGAAAACCGGACGGGCGTCCTGTTTTCGGCTAATTCATGTCGCCCCCAAAGTGACGTCGGTTTTGGGAGAACGACGCGCATAAAAACAAAGGCTTAAAGCGGGTCGTCTGAATCCATTCAGACAATCCGCTTTAAGGTGCGGCCAGACGCTGCATTGAATGCGCGCGCAAGATGGTTAGGTTCGCGTCTTCCGGAGAACCCTTATGTCGCTTCCCACCCCTGCCGAACCCAAGGCCGCAAAGGCGCCCGGCCCGTTGCCCGCTGGGCATCCGCCGGTCAAGGCGGGCAAGATCGGCGTCATGCTGGTCAATCTGGGTACGCCCGACGGCACCGATTTCAAGCCGATGTGGCGCTATCTCCGTGAATTCCTGTCCGACCCGCGCGTCATCGAGCTCAACAAGGCGATCTGGTATCCGATCCTCTATGGCCTTGTGCTCACCACGCGGCCCAAGAAATCGGGCGCCAACTACGCCCGGATCTGGAACCGGGAAAAGAACGAGTCGCCGCTGCGCACCTATACCCGCGCCCAGGCCGAAAAGCTGGCCGAAGCGCTGAGCGACCTGCCTGATGTCGTCGTCGACTGGGCAATGCGCTATGGCAACCCTTCAACCGCCAGCATTGCCCAGAGTCTGGTCGACCAGGGCTGCGACCGCATCCTTACCTTCCCGCTCTATCCGCAATATTCGGCGACGACCACGGCAACCGCTAATGATCAGCTGTTTCGCGCGCTGATGAAGATGCGCCGCGCACCGGCGGTCCGCAGCGTGCCGCCCTACTATGACGAGCCGGTCTATATCGAGGCGCTAGCGCGCTCGATCGAACGGCATCTGGCGACACTGGACTTCGAGCCGGAGGTGGTCATCACCTCCTATCACGGCATTCCAAAACCGTATTTCGAGAAGGGCGACCCCTATCATTGCCATTGCCAGAAGACGACGCGGCTGTTGCGCGAACGGCTCGGCTGGGACGACGGGAAACTGATCATTACCTTCCAGTCGCGGTTCGGCGCGCAGGAATGGCTGCAGCCCTATACTGACAAGACGGTGGAAAAACTCGCGCGGGACGGCGTCAAGTCGATCGCCATCGTCAATCCCGGCTTTTCCGTCGACTGCATCGAGACGCTGGACGAGATCGGCCGCGAGGCGGCTGAAACCTTCCACCATGCCGGCGGCAAGAATTTCGCCCATATACCTTGCCTCAACGATAGCGCGGAAGGGATGGCGGTGATCGAGGCGATGGTGCGGCGCGAACTGTCCGGCTGGGTCTAACCCGGAACAACACAAGCTCCGGGGCGTTAAGGCGCGCCTCCGGAGAATGCGATGCCCCGCAAACTCGACCTCAGAACTGGCCAGCCCGTCTGGTCGGCCTATCGCGCGCCTGCGGTGCCGACGGACGGCCTGATCCGGGACGTCAACACGGATGTGCTGGTCGTCGGCATGGGGATCAGCGGCGCCATGATGGCCGAGGCGCTGACGGCCGATGGCCATCGGGTGATCTGCATCGACCGGCGCGGCCCGCTGAAGGGCTCGACGGCCGCAACCACCGCACTGGTGGCATTCGAAATAGACCAGCCACTCTCCACGCTCTCGAAGATGGTCGGCAGAGCTTCGGCCCAGCAGGCCTGGCGACGCTCGCGGCTCGCCGTTTCCAATCTCGCCGGACGCATTGCCGAACTCGGCATCAACTGTGGCCTAAGCCGCATGCCGTCACTCTATCTGGCCGGCACGATGCTTGGTCCGCCGGAACTGCGCGACGAGGCCGAGGCACGTCGGCTAGCCGGCATCGGCGCCATCTGCTTAACCCGACAACAGCTAGCCGAGAAATTCGGCATCGACCGCGAAGGCGCCATTCTCGGCCACGGCAATATCGCCCTCGACCCACGCAAGCTGACGGCTGGGCTGCTGCTGAAATCCCTGGAGCGCAAGGCACGCTTCTATGCCCCCGTGGAAGCCACAATGATCGAGGACAGCGCCGAAGCTGTTGTCGTCGCGACCAGGGATGGCCCGACCATAACCGCACGACATGTTGTTCTGGCCACCGGCTACGAACTTGTCGACATCGTGCCGGCCACCGCCCACCGGATCATCTCGACATGGGCGATTGCGACACGCCCGCAACCGCGAAAGCTCTGGCCGGACGCAGCGTTCATCTGGGAAGCGTCGGAGCCGTATCTGTATATGCGCACGACGGTCGACGGCCGGGTCATTTGCGGCGGCGAGGACGAGGATTTTATCGACGAAGCGCGGCGCGACGCGCTGATCGCCGACAAGAGCACACGCATCGCCGAGAAGCTCGGCCTGATAGTTCCGCATCTCGACACCAGACCCGATTTTGCCTGGACCGGCTCGTTCGGCACCACGACCACCGGCCTGCCCTATATCGGCGCCATTCCCCGCCACCCGCGCATCCATGCGGTGATGGGCTACGGTGGCAACGGCATCACCTTCTCGCAGGTCGCTTCCGAGATTGTCCCGGCTTCGATCAACGGGCTGGATGACATGGATGCAAGATTGTTTGCCTTCAACCGCTGAGTGCAACCCTATAAACAATCCATCATCACCTGATTGTAACGCATCTGAAATACACTTAAGTCTTTGGTGAAGTCGGCGGCGCGAGAATGGCTTGTGCGGCCTTCGTCTGAGGGAGAGCCAAATGGATTTCAGTGGTTTCGATATTGCGATTGGTGCACTTGCACTTCTGGTATTGGTGCTGCTGATCAAAGGCATCAGGACAATCCCGCAAGGTTACAATTATACGGTGGAGCGCTTTGGCCGTTACACCAAGACACTGAGCCCAGGCCTCAATTTCATTTTCCCGTTCATCGACCGTATCGGCGCCAAGATGAACATGATGGAGCAGGTGCTTGACGTTCCGAGCCAGGAAATCATCACCCGCGACAACGCCATTGTCGGTGTCGACGGCATCGCCTTTTTCCAGATCCTCAACGCGGCGCAGGCCGCCTACCAGGTTTCCGGCCTGCAGAACGCCATCCTCAATCTGACGATGACCAACATCCGTACCGTCATGGGTTCGATGGATCTCGATGAACTCCTGTCGAACCGCGACGCCATCAACGAGCGCCTGCTGCGTGTCGTCGATGAGGCAGCCCACCCGTGGGGCATCAAGATCACCCGCGTCGAAATCAAGGACATCAACCCGCCGGCCAACCTTATCGAATCGATGGGCCGGCAGATGACCGCGGAACGCAACAAGCGTGCCCAGATCCTTGCCGCCGAAGGCCTCAAGCAGTCGCAGATCCTCGAGGCCGAGGGCCGCAAGGAAGCCGCCTTCCGCGATGCCGAGGCGCGCGAACGTTCGGCCGAGGCGGAAGCCCGCGCCACCCAGGTGGTGTCGGAAGCGATCTCCAAAGGCGATGTGCAGGCGCTGAACTACTTCGTAGCGCTGAAATACACTGAAGCGCTTGGCAGGATCGGCACGGCCACCAACAGCAAGATCGTGCTGATGCCCTTCGAGGCATCGTCGCTGATCGGTTCGCTCGGCGGCATTGGCGAAATCGCCAAAGAAGTCTTCCGCAGCGAAGGCACGACCGGCTCGCAGAGGCAGGCCGCGCGCCCGCCGGTCGTTCGCCCAACCGACAACTGAGGTCGAAACCAATGATCGACCGCATCGTTTCCGAACTCGGCCCGTGGAACTGGATGGTACTCGGTTTCATCCTGCTGGTGATGGAAGTCATCGCACCGGGTATCTTCATGCTGTGGATCGGCATCGCCGCGCTGATCATCGGCGCCGTGTCGCTGCTGGTCTGGGACGCCGGCTTCTGGACCTGGCAGGTCCAGGTCCTCGCCTTCCTGGCGCTGTCGCTGGTCTCGGCCTATGTCGGCAAGAAGCTGGTCGGCAGCCGCAACGACCCGACCGACCAGCCGCTGCTCAACCGGCGCGGCGCGCAAATGGTC
>NZ_RZPH01000004.1:0-24881 GCF_004022825.1 Mesorhizobium sp. M7A.F.Ca.CA.004.04.2.1 | reverse complement strand
ATCTACCACACCAATGCGGAAGAGACGGTCGCGGCGCTGCGCGCGGTCGCGCAGGCGGGCGACCTGCCGGTCATGATCTACTCCAACCGGCTTGCCTACCGCGTCGACGTCACCGTCGACCAGATGGAGGAGCTAGCGTCGGACAAGCGCTTTGTCGCGATCAAGGAATCCTCCGACGACATCCGTCGTTCGACCGAGATCATCAATCGCCTGGGCACTCGCTACGACCTGTTCACCGGCGTCGACAATCTGGCCTTCGAGGCGCTCTCGGTCGGCGCCATCGGCTGGGTGGCGGGACTGGTCACAGCCTTCCCGCGCGAGACCGTCGCCATCTTCCAGCTGATGAAGCAGGGCCGCCGCGAGGAGGCGCTCGCCATCTACCGCTGGTTCCGGCCGCTGCTCGATCTCGATGTCTCGACTTACCTGGTCCAAAACATCAAGCTTGCCGAAGTGTTCGCGATCAACACAAATGACCGCGTTCGCATGCCGCGGCAGCCGCTGTCTGGCGAGCGCCGCAAGGCTGTCGAGAAGATCGTCAAGGATGCGCTCGCCGTGCGGCCGAAGCTGCCGCAGTTCTGAGCTGGTATGAAGCGAGCGGGGCGGAGACTGGGACATGCATGCAGGGGGTGACGTACAACGATGAATAGCGATGTTCCAATCGACATCGCCATCATCGGTGGCGGCATCATCGGCATCTGTGCCGCTGCGTCTCTCGCCGAGGCCGGACGCCGGGTCACCGTCTTCGACCGCACAGGCATTTGCGAGGAGACGAGCTCCGGCAACGCCGCCGCCTTTGCCTTTTCCGATGTGCTGCCGCTGGCCCACAAGGGCATGATCCGGCAGCTGCCGAAATGGCTGGCCGATCCGCTTGGCCCGCTCAGCATTCCGCCCGCCTATCTGCCGAAGCTTCTGCCCTGGCTGGTCCGCTTCTGGCGCGCCGGTGCGCTGGGAAAATACGAGGTGAGCCTTGCTGCTCAGGCGGGCATGATGAAGCTCGCCGAGGCGGAGTGGATGGGCCTGCTCGATCGCTCCGGCACGCGGTCGATGCTGCGCGAGGATGGCTCGCTCGAGCTCTATGAAAGCGAAGCCGAGTTCCAGGCCGGGCTGCCCGGCTGGGCGGCGCGTGAGCGTTTCGGCATCGGTTTCCGCCATGTCGAGGGCGAGGAGCTGGCCGCCTTGCAGCCGGGGCTGTCGCCGCGCTTCATCAAAGGCACGTTCGTGCCGGGATGGAAGACGGTCGCCGACCCGAAACTGCTGGGCAAGGCGGTGTGGGCCTACGCACAAAGCAAGGGTGCCCGCTTTGAGATGGCCCGGATCGGCCAAGTCGCGGCGGATCAGGATGGTGCGACGCTGACATTGGCAGACGGCACGACCAGACAGGCGCGACACCTCGTCGTCGCAGCAGGCGCATGGTCGCATCTGCTGGCGAAGCAACTCGGCGATCGCATTCCGCTGGAGACCGAGCGCGGCTATAACACTACGTTGCCGACGAGTGCCTTCGACGTGAAGCGGATGCTGATCTTCTCCGGCCATGGCTTCGTCGTCACGCCGCTCGCAACGGGCCTGCGTGTCGGTGGCGCCGTCGAACTCGGCGGCATCGAGCGGCGGCCCAATTATGCCAGGTCTAAGGCGCTGCTGCAGAAGGCGCAGAAATTCCTGCCGGGGCTCGATCCCTCGGGTGGGCGCGAATGGATGGGGTTCCGCCCCTCGCTGCCGGATTCAGTGCCCGTCATCGGCGGCGCGCCGGGAAGGCGGTCGGTGGTCTATGCCTTCGGCCATGGCCATCTCGGCCTGACCCAGGCGGCGGCCACCGGACGGTTGATCAGGGATCTTGTCCTGGGGCAGACTCCACCGATCGAACTGGCCCCCTTCAGTCCGCAACGATTTTGATATTTTCGGGTTTTGATTTTCGAGGAGCGTCATGGCCAAGAAATCCTTCTTCTGCATAGACGGCCACACCTGCGGCAATCCGGTGCGGCTGGTCGCTGGGGGCGGCCCGCTGCTGCAGGGCGCGACGATGATGGAGCGGCGTGCGCATTTTCTGGCCGAGTATGACTGGATCCGCACCGGCCTGATGTTCGAGCCGCGCGGCCACGACGTGATGTCCGGTTCGATCCTCTATCCGCCGACGCGCGAGGATTGCGACATCGCCATCCTGTTCATCGAAACCTCCGGCTGCCTGCCGATGTGCGGCCATGGCACCATCGGCACGGTGACGATGGCGATCGAGCACGGTCTGATCAAGCCGAAGACGCCGGGCGTGCTTCGGCTCGACACGCCGGCCGGACTTGTCATCGCTGAATACAAACAGGTCGGCGACTATGTCGAGGAGGTGCGCATCACCAATGTGCCGTCCTTCCTCCATGCCGAGGGGCTGACAATTGAATGCCCTTGGCTCGGCGAAATCACCGTCGACGTCGCCTATGGCGGCAACTTCTACGCCATCGTCGAACCGCAGAAGAACTATCGCGACATGGCCGATTATTCGGCGGGCGACTTCATCGCCTGGAGCCCGGTGGTGCGCCAGCGGCTCAACGAGAAATATTCCTTCGTCCATCCTGAGAACCCGGGCATCAACCGGCTGTCGCACATGCTGTGGACCGGTGCTCCGACGGTGGATGGGGCGGATGCCCGCAATGCCGTGTTCTACGGCGACAAGGCGATCGACCGCTCGCCCTGCGGCACCGGCACCTCGGCGCGCATGGCGCAGCTTCATGCCAAGGGCAAACTCAAGGCCGGCGACAGCTTCGTCCATGAATCGATCATCGGTTCGCTGTTCAAGGGCAAGGTCGAAAAAGATGTCACCGTGGCCGGCAAACCGGCCATCATTCCCTCTATCGGCGGCTGGGCGCGGATGACCGGACTGAACACCATCTTCATCGACGACCGCGACCCGTTCGCGCATGGATTTGTTGTCAAGTGATGGGAATCCTGACCTTGCGGAAAGCGAGGGCTTGAAAAACGGATCGTGCCAAAAACGCAAGGATTCCTTTCATCACCTAATTTTGACGGCGATTTCTTCGAAACGGAGCGCATGATGCAGTCGAATCGTCAAAGACATTGCGTTATGCCAATGGTAGGGTCCGCGATAGTCCAGGGGCCGGATGATGGAAAACGGGCAATCGGACAGCGTGCTTCGAAAACACGCATGACGATTGAAAAATGACGTTGCAATCCGGGCTCGAAACTTTACGACTAGGGGAAATACGAAAAGGAATGCGTCTGCATGGGCGACATTCCAGGGGAGCCATGTACACATGCAGTACTTTGTCCAGCAGCTTATCAACGGGCTGACGCTGGGATCGATCTATGGGCTGATCGCGATCGGCTACACGATGGTCTACGGCATCATCGGCATGATCAATTTCGCCCATGGCGACATCTTCATGGTGGGTGCCTTCACAGCACTGATCGTCTTCCTCGCCCTTGGCGCGCTGTTCTATTCAGTGCCGGTTGTGCTGGCGCTGCTGGTCATGATGATCGTGGCGATGCTGCTCACCAGCCTCTACAACTGGACGATTGAAAAAGTCGCGTACCGGCCGCTGCGCGGTTCGTTCCGACTGGCCCCGCTGATCACCGCCATCGGCATGTCGATCGCGCTGTCGAACTTCGTCCAGGTGACGCAGGGTCCCCGCAACAAGCCGATCCCGCCGATGGTCAGCCAGGTTTACAACATCAACGGCATCAGCGTGTCGCTGAAGCAGATCATCATCGTCGTCGTCACGGCGCTGCTGCTGGCGCTGTTCTGGTATCTGGTCAACAAGACCTCGCTCGGGCGAGCGCAACGGGCCTGTGAGCAGGACCGCAAGATGGCGGCGCTGCTCGGCATCGATGTCGACCGCACGATCTCGATCACCTTCATCATGGGTGCGGCCCTTGCCGCGGTCGCCGGCACTTTGTTCCTGATGTATTACGGCGTCATTGCCTTCTCGGATGGCTTCACGCCGGGCGTGAAGGCCTTCACGGCGGCGGTGCTGGGCGGCATTGGTTCGTTGCCGGGTGCTGTGCTCGGCGGGCTGATGATCGGCTTCATCGAGAGCATGTGGTCGGCATATTTCTCGATCGACTACAAGGACGTCGCGGCGTTCTCGATCCTGGCCATCGTGCTGATCTTCCTGCCTTCCGGCATATTGGGCCGGCCAGAAGTCGAAAAGGTCTGAGACCATGGCCGTCACCGTATCTCCGGAGCGCGACACCGTCGCCACGCCTATGCAGCGCGCGTTGCGCGAGTCACTTTATGCCGCTGCCATATCGTTTGGCCTGTTCGTGCTGTTCATCGGCCTGAAGACCGGCCAGAACATTTCTAACGAACTGGTCCTGACGACGCGCTGGGGCCTGCTTGCCGCCGTGGTGATCGCCACGGCCATCGGGCGCTTCCTCTATGTCGCTTATGGCCAGCCCTTCCTCGCCAACCAGAAGATCACCGACATCGCCACCGGTCTGCTGCCGGCCAGCGTGGCGTCGCGTTTCTTCCAGTTGCCGGCCTTCATCGTGGCCTTGGTCGCGGCGGTGGTGTTGTTTGCGGTCAACAGCTCTCTCGTCGGATGGGTGGGAGCCGTGCCGGCCGGCTATCTGCAGTTCCTGCGCGCCCTGGCAATCATCTACGTGCTGGCCTGCGTGATCTATTACTTCCGCGGTTTCATTCACGCCAACTTCACCAAACTCGGCATTGCCGCGCTGATCCTCTATCCGATCCTGGTGGTGGCGATCCTGTCGCTGATGTCCTGGTCGTTCGTCGGCGGGCTGCAAGGCTCGCTGAAATGGGTCGACAATTTCGGCATCCAGATCCTGATCTATGTGATGCTGGCCTGGGGCCTGAACATCGTCGTCGGCCTCGCCGGCCTGCTCGACCTCGGTTATGTCGCCTTCTACGCGGTCGGCGCCTATGCCTATGCGCTGCTCGGCACGCAGTACGGCCTGTCGTTCTGGATCCTTTTGCCGGCCGCCGGCGCCATGGCCGCCTTCTGGGGCGTGCTGCTCGGCTTCCCGGTGCTGCGCCTGCGCGGCGACTATCTGGCGATCGTCACCTTGGCTTTCGGTGAGATCATCCGCCTGGTGCTGATCAACTGGCGCGAGGTCACCAACGGTTCGGCCGGTATTTCCGGCATCCCGAAGGTCACCTTCTTCGGCCTGATGACCTTCAACGTGTCGGACCCCAATTACATCGCCAAGGTGCTGAATCTCGCGACCTCGAGCGCCTACTACAAGATCTTCCTCTATTACCTGATCCTGGCGCTGGCGCTGCTGACAGCCTTCGTCACCATCCGGCTGCGGCGCATGCCGGTCGGCCGTGCCTGGGAAGCGTTGCGGGAGGACGAGATCGCCTGCCGCTCGCTCGGTATCAACACCACCACCACGAAGCTCACAGCCTTCGCCACGGGTGCGATGTTCGGCGGCTTCGCCGGCGCGTTCTTCGCCGCACGGCAGGGCTTCGTCAGCCCGGAATCCTTCGTCTTCCTGGAATCGGCCATCATCCTGGCCATCGTCGTTCTCGGCGGCATGGGTTCGCTGGTCGGCATCGCGGTCGCCGCAATGGTGATGATCGGCGGCACCGAGGCATTGCGCGAACTCGACTTCCTCAAGCAGGTCTTCGGGCCCGACTTCACACCGGAACTCTACCGCATGCTTCTGTTCGGCATGGCCATGGTCATCGTCATGCTGTGGAAGCCGCGCGGCTTCGTCGGCAGTCGTGAACCAACCGCCTTCCTGAAGGAGCGAAAGGCTGTCTCAAGCTCCTTCACCAAGGAAGGACACGGCTGATGAATGCGAACCCTGTTCAGAAGGCCAATTCAGGCGCGAACGACGCTATCCTGCAGGTCGATCATCTGTCGATGAAGTTCGGTGGCCTGGTGGCCATCGGCGATCTGTCTTTCGCCGCCAAGCGCGGCGAGATCACCGCGCTGATCGGCCCCAACGGCGCCGGCAAGACCACGGTGTTCAACTGCATCACCGGCTTTTACAAGCCGTCGGAAGGCATGATCACGCTCAACCGGAACGATGGTTCGACCTTCCTGCTCGAGCGGCTGCCCAACCATGAAATCCCGGCGCGCGCCAAGGTGGCGCGCACCTTCCAGAACATTCGGCTGTTCTCCGGCATGACCCTGCTGGAGAACCTGCTGGTCGCCCAGCACAACAAACTGATGAAGGCATCGGGCTACACGGTCCTCGGCCTTTTCGGCTTCAGCGGCTATCGCAAGGCCTCGGCCGAATCGGTGGAACTCGCCAAGCATTGGCTGGAAAAGGCCGATCTTGTCGACCGTGCCGACGACCCGGCCGGCGACCTGCCCTATGGCGCGCAGCGCCGCCTCGAGATCGCTCGCGCCATGTGCACGGGACCCGAGCTTCTGTGCCTCGACGAGCCGGCGGCCGGCCTCAATCCGAAGGAATCGGCGGCGCTGAACGAGCTGCTGATCGACATCAAGAACACATCCGGTACCTCGATCCTGTTGATCGAGCACGACATGTCGGTGGTCATGCAGATCTCCGACCATGTCGTGGTGCTGGAGTACGGCCGGAAGATCTCCGACGGCAGTCCGCAGTCGGTGCGCACCGACCCGCGCGTCATCGCCGCCTATCTCGGCGTCGACGACGAGGAAGTCGAAGCGGTCCTTACCGAAGTCGGCGACGAAGATGTCATCGAACAGCTCGATACAGGGCCGGATGCCGCGCATGGTCCGGGAACATCGTCGTCCTATCTCGCCGGGCCGGTGACCGACACGGTCGGCCATAGTTCGGGCGAGCGGGTTACGGTGGCCAAGGGAGCGTCAAAGGCCGGTCAGGTTGACGCCAGGTCGCTCGCCGCGGCAAACAAGGCAGCCTCGCTGGCAGCCGTGCCGGCAGCGAAGGCAAAGCCTGCTCCGAAAGCGGCTTCAAAGGCGGCAACCGGCGCGGCGGCGACGTCGACCGCGTCGGCCAAGCCGGCAGCCAAGGCCCCGGCAAAGGCTGGAGAGATCTCCAACCGGCTGGCGGCACCTCGCGGCGGCAAGGCCGATAATTTGACCCGCATCAAGGGCATCGGCACGGTCAACGAGAAGAAGCTCAACGATCACGGCATCTTCCATTTCGACCAGATCGGCGCCTGGAAAAAGGCCGACGTCGAGGCCGCCGAAGCCTATCTCGCCTTTGACGGACGTATCGCGCGCGAGGAATGGGTCAAACAGGCCAGGCTGCTCGGCCAGGGCAAGGACACGGAATTCTCGCGCCGCGTCGATGCGGGCAAGGTGGCGACAAGCCATGCTTCCGCAAAGACTGCAAAGGCAGCCACCGGAAAGACCGGGAGCAAGACCGCTGCCAAGCCCGTGGCGGGCAAGCGCGGAGGGGGCAAGTGATGGCCGCGACAACACTGCTCGATATCAAGGGCGTGCAGACCTATTACGGCAACATCCGGGCGCTGAACGGCGTCGATGTCACCGTCAACCAAGGTGAGATCGTGGCGCTGATCGGTGCCAACGGCGCCGGCAAGTCGACGCTGATGATGACTATTTTCGGCGCGCCGCGGGCTCGCGCCGGCACCATCACCTTTGCCGGCACCGACATCACCCAGATGCCGACGCACGAGATCGCGCGCATGCGCATTGCCCAGTCGCCCGAGGGCCGGCGGATATTTCCGCGCATGACGGTGATGGAAAACCTGCAGATGGGCGCCAGCCTCGACAACCTCAAGCACTATGACGAGGACGTCGAGAAGGTGTTCACGCTGTTCCCGCGTTTGAAAGAGCGCATCACCCAGCGCGGCGGCACGCTGTCGGGCGGTGAGCAGCAGATGCTGTCGATCGGACGCGCGCTGATGGCACGGCCGAAGCTGCTTTTGCTCGACGAGCCGTCGCTGGGTCTCGCGCCGCTGATCGTCAAGCAGATATTCGACGCCATCCGCGAACTGAGCCGCACCCAAGGGCTGACCGTGTTCCTGGTCGAGCAGAACGCCTTCGGCGCGCTCAAGCTCGCCACGCGCGGCTACGTCATGGTCAATGGCAATGTGACGATGAGCGGCACCGGCAAGGAACTGCTCGCCAATCCGGAAGTGCGCGCCGCCTATCTCGAAGGCGGACACCACTGAGTTCGGAGCGGAATGCGTGCATCCGCCATTCCGCTCCAGATTGTTTGTTTGTCGCATGATCTTAGTCCGGAAAGTCCGCAACTTTTCGGGGTCGTGCTAAGGAGACTTCACCATGCAGGGCATTCTTTACGAGGAACCCTCGATCTGGCAGTTCTTCTTCGTCACCTGTCTGCTCGGCGGCTGGGCGGCGTGGATGACGGGCAAGGCCAGTGCTCAGACGTGGCGCAGCTTCATCCAGCTGTTCGCCTATATGCTGGGCCTCGGCATCGCGATCCGCTTCATCCATCACGCGCTGTTCGGCGGCACCATGTTCTCGCTGCACTATTATGTCGTCGACACCATCGTGCTGATGATCCTCGGCTTCGTCGGCTACCAATACACGCGCACCAACCAGATGGTGACACAGTATAATTGGCTCTACGAAAGAGCTTCACTCTTGAGCTGGAAACCGAAAGGTTGACGTTCATCATTAACGCCGTCTCGAAATTGAATCGGCGTGACAAGTGCCTGAAAATCGGCAAACTATGCTTTCTGCGATAAGGGTGGGCATCGCATGAAAGCTTCATCCACGCCCACTCCGTTAATGGGAGCGTTTAAATGAAAAAGTCACTTTTGTCCGCCGTCGCCCTGACCGCGCTCGTCGCGTTCGGCGGTGCCGCGTGGGCTGACGTAATGGTCGGCGTCGCTGGCCCGATCACCGGTCCGAATGCCGCCTTCGGCGCGCAGTTGCAGAAGGGTGCCGAAGCTGCTGTCGCCGACATCAATGCGGCTGGCGGCATCAATGGCGAGCAGATCAAGCTCGAAGTCGGCGACGACGTTTCCGATCCGAAGCAGGGCATCTCGGTCGCCAACAAGTTCGTCGGCGACGGCGTCAAGTTCGTGGTCGGTCACTTCAACTCCGGCGTCTCGATCCCGGCCTCGGAAGTCTATGCCGAGAACGGCATCGTCGAAGTGACGCCGGCCGCAACCAACCCGCAGTTCACCGAACGCGGCCTGTGGAACGTGTTCCGCACCTGCGGACGCGATGACCAGCAGGGCAGCATTGCCGGCGCTTATCTGGCCGCCAACTTCAAGGATGCCAAGATCGCCGTCGTGCACGACAAGACCACCTACGGTCAGGGCCTTGCCGACGAAACCAAGAAGGCGATGAATGCCAAGGGCCTGACGGAAGTCATGTACGAAGGCATCAATGTCGGCGACAAGGACTTCTCGGCGCTGATCGCCAAGATGAAGGAAGCCGGCGTTTCCATCATCTATTGGGGCGGCCTGCACACCGAAGCCGGCCTGATCATCCGCCAGGCCGCCGACCAGGGCCTCAAGGCGACGCTGGTCTCCGGCGACGGCATCGTGTCGAACGAGTTGGCTTCGATCGCGGGCGACGCGGTTGCGGGCACGCTCAACACGTTCGGTCCGGATCCGCGCCTGATCCCCGCCAACAAGGAACTCGTCGAGAAGTTCCGCGCGCAGGGTTTCGAACCGGAAGCCTACACGCTCTACTCCTACGCAGCCATGCAGGCGATCGCCGCGGCAGCCACCGCTGCCAAGTCGAACGATCCGCAGGCAGTTGCCAAGGCGCTGCATGAAAACGGCCCGTTCAAGACCGTGCTCGGCGACCTGTCCTATGACGCCAAGGGCGACCCGACGCTGCCCGGCTACGTCATGTACGAATGGAAGAAGGGCGACGACGGCAAGTACACCTACATCCAGAAGATGTAAGCTCGTCAGTCTCCAGACCATCTACGATGCCCGGCGCTCGCGCCGGGCATTTTCTTTTGCCATCACGGGGGGCGGCCGATAGAGCCGGGTTCTTAGCCGGTGAATGATCGTGCGCTAACTGCAAAGCCGGCGCTTTTCTTGCTGTTCGGATGAATGCGAAGGGCTTCTGGCGCAATGATTCCATTTCAATCGGTTTAAACGCACGTCAATTTTGTTTGCACTGCAGCATTTTCACGCTAATCATTGCGCCGATTTCTCTTCCTTCCGTTGCTGGAGCCCAGTCCTTGGCCATCACGAAGATCCTCGTCGCCAACCGGTCCGAAATCGCCATTCGCGTTTTTCGCGCGGCCAACGAACTCGGCCTCAAAACCGTGGCGATCTGGGCCGAGGAAGACAAATACTCCCTGCATCGCTTCAAGGCCGACGAGAGCTACCAGGTCGGACGCGGGCCGCATCTGACCCGGGACATGGGGCCGATCGAAAGCTATCTGTCGATCGAGGAGGTGATCCGCGTCGCCAGGCTGTCGGGTGCCGATGCTATTCATCCCGGCTACGGATTGTTGTCGGAAAGTCCCGAATTCGCCGACGCCTGTGCCGAAGCCGGCATTACCTTCATCGGGCCGAAGCCGGACACAATGCGGCGGCTCGGCAACAAGGTCGCGGCGCGCAATCTCGCCATCGAGGTCGGGGTGCCGGTGATCCCCGCCACCGATCCGTTGCCGGATGACATGGAGGCGGTCAAGAAACTGGCCAAGGGAATCGGCTATCCGGTGATGCTGAAGGCGTCATGGGGCGGCGGCGGCCGCGGCATGCGCGCCATCCGCGCCGAAGCCGACCTTGCCCGTGAAGTCACCGAGGGCAAGCGCGAGGCGAAAGCCGCCTTCGGCAAGGACGAGGTCTATCTTGAAAAGCTGATCGAACGCGCCCGCCATGTCGAGGTGCAGGTGCTGGGCGACACCCGTGGCAATGCGGTGCACCTGTTCGAGCGCGACTGTTCGATCCAGCGCCGCAACCAGAAGGTCGTCGAGCGGGCGCCGGCGCCCTATCTCGAAATGTCGCAGCGCGAGGAGCTTTGCGGCCATGCGCTGAAGATCGCCCGCGAGACCAGTTATATCGGCGCCGGCACGGTCGAGTTCCTGCAGGATGCCGACACCGGCAAATTCTATTTCATCGAGGTCAATCCGCGCATCCAGGTCGAGCACACCGTCACCGAGCAGGTGACCGGCATCGATATCGTCAAGGCGCAGATCCACATCCTCGACGGCTTTGCCATCGGCACACCGGAATCAGGCGTGCCGGCGCAGAAGGACATAAGGCTGAACGGCCACGCGCTGCAGTGCCGCATCACCACGGAAGATCCCGAACACAATTTCATCCCCGACTACGGCCGCATCACCGCCTATCGCGGCGCAACAGGCTTCGGCATCCGCCTCGATGGCGGCACCGCCTATTCGGGCGCTGTCATCACCCGCTTCTACGATCCGCTGCTGGAGAAGGTGACGGCGTGGGCGCCGACGCCGGCCGAGACCATCGCCCGCATGAACCGGGCGCTGCGCGAGTTCCGCATCCGCGGCGTCGCCACCAACCTGACCTTCCTCGAAGCGATTATCAACCACCCGAGCTTCGCCGACAATTCCTACACGACCAAGTTCATCGACACGACGCCGGAACTGTTCCAGCAGGTCAAGCGCCAGGACCGCGCCACCAAGCTCATCAACTATCTCGCCGACGTCAGCGTCAACGGCCATCCCGAGACGCGCGGCCGGCCGCAGCCGAAGGCCGATGCGGCCGCACCCGTGGTGCCTTACCTCAACGGCAATGTGCCCGGCGGCAGCAAGCAGAAGCTGGATGTGCTCGGGCCGGAGAAGTTCGCCGCCTGGATGCGCGACCAGAAAGAGGTGCTGGTCACCGACACGACGATGCGCGATGGCCATCAGTCGTTGCTCGCCACCCGCATGCGCACGCATGACATTGCCGGCATCGCCGGTACCTATGCGCGTGCCTTGCCGCAGCTTCTATCGCTGGAATGCTGGGGCGGCGCCACCTTCGACGTCGCCATGCGGTTCCTCACCGAGGATCCGTGGGAGCGGCTGTCGCTGGTGCGCGAGGCGGCGCCCAATCTGCTGTTGCAGATGCTGCTGCGCGGCGCCAATGGCGTCGGCTACACCAACTATCCCGACAATGTCGTGCAGCATTTCGTCAAGCAGGCAGCAAGCGGTGGCATCGACCTGTTCCGGGTCTTCGATTGCCTGAACTGGGTCGACAACATGCGCGTCGCCATGGATGCGGTCGGCGCCGAGGGCAAGCTGATCGAAGCGGCGATCTGCTATACCGGCGACATCCTCGATCCGGCGCGGGCGAAATACGACCTCAAATACTATGTCGGCCTGGCCAGGGAATTGCAGGCGGCCGGCGCCCACATCATTGCCGTCAAGGACATGGCCGGACTGTTGAAGCCGGCGGCGGCACGCGTGCTGTTCAAGGAGCTGCGCGAGGCGACCGACCTGCCGATCCATTTCCACACCCACGACACGTCGGGCCTGTCGGCGGCGACGGTGCTGGCGGCGGTGGAAAGCGGCGTCGACGCCATAGACGCGGCGATGGATGCTTTCTCCGGCAACACCTCGCAGCCATGCCTTGGCTCGCTCGTCGAGGCGCTGAAGGGCACCGAACGCGACCCCGGTCTCGACCCGCAATGGATCAGGAAAATCTCGTTCTACTGGGAAGCGGTGCGCAACCAGTACGCCGCCTTTGAAAGCGACCTCAAGGGGCCGGCCTCGGAAGTCTATCTGCACGAGATGCCGGGCGGGCAGTTCACCAATCTGAAGGAACAGGCGCGCTCGCTCGGACTGGAGACGCGCTGGCACGAGGTGGCGCAGACCTATCACGACGTCAATCTGATGTTCGGCGACATCGTCAAGGTGACGCCGTCCTCCAAGGTCGTCGGCGACATGGCATTGATGATGGTCAGCCAGGACCTGACCGTTGCCGATGTCGAAAACCCGGACAAGGATATCGCCTTTCCGGACTCGGTCGTCTCGATGCTGCGCGGCGATCTTGGCCAGTCGCCAGGCGGGTGGCCGACGGCGCTGCAGAGGAAGGCGCTGAAGGGCGACAAGCCGATCACGGTGCGGCCCGGCTCACTGCTCAAGCCAGCCGACCTCAAGGCCAACCGCAAGGAAATCGAGGAGAAGCTCGAGCGCAAGCTGTCGGAGTTCGAATTCGCCTCGTGGCTGATGTATCCGAAGGTGTTCACGGATTTCGCCGGCGCGCAGGAAACCTATGGGCCGGTCAGCGTCCTGCCGACGCCGACCTATTTCTACGGCATGAAGCCGGAAGACGAGATCTTCGTCGACATCGAGAAGGGCAAGACGCTGGTGGTGCGCTGCCTGGCCATCGGCGATGTCGACGAGAAGGGCATGGTCACCGTGTTCTTCGAGCTCAACGGCCAGCCGCGTCGTGTCAAGGTGCCCGACCGGGCGCATGGCGCGTCCGCCGCCAAGGCCCGCCGCAAGGCCGAACCCGGCAACGAGGCGCATGTCGGCGCACCGATGCCGGGCGTCGTCTCGGCGCTTTCGGTGGCTGCCGGCCAGGCTGTGAAGGCCGGTGACGTGCTGCTTTCCATCGAAGCGATGAAGATGGAGACGGCGCTGCATGCCGAGCGCGACGGCACGGTCGCCGAGGTGCTGGTCAAGGCAGGCGACCAGATCGATGCCAAGGATCTGCTGATCGCTTTCAATTAGAGTTCGCAAAACGGACTGGCTGTCGGCTTCTGGCGGCAGCCCCTTGTGGCTTGGTCGATAACGGCTTGACCCGCCGCCGCCGGTCGGGCATCGAACCGGCTCAAATTTTGCCGCAGTCGTCCGCGAGTCGCGGAGCCGATGCTTTTGGAGAAAAATATGGCCGACGATATCACCGATACCAGCCAGACTGTTGCCGCCGGCCAGCTGCGTGCCTTCATCGAGCGCATAGAGCGGCTCGAGGAAGAGAAGAAGACGATTTCCGACGACATCAAGGAAGTGTTCGCCGAGGCCAAGGGCACCGGCTTCGACACCAAGGCGATGCGCACGATCATCCGGCTGCGCAAGAAGGACCAGGCCGAGCGTCAGGAAGAGGAAACCATCCTCGATCTGTACAAGGCCGCACTCGGTATGGTGTAGAGACTGTCTGGAAATTCTACTCTGGCGGCCATCTGTTGGCGTTTTCTGCGCTTCCGGTGCTCGCGTACTTTAAGTACGCTCCGCTCCGGTTCTCGAAACCACCACCATATGACTCGCCAGAGCGAATTTCGAAACAGTCTCGGGCCGAGCATGATGCCGAAGCGAGCATCGAGCCATGAGCGAATTCGACTTCGGCGCCCGCCGCGCCTCTGAATTCCGCCAGCGCGGCTTCTGGACGCTGTTCGCCGAGCGGCATCCCGAAGAAAGGGCTCTGATGGCGAGGCGCGGACCCTGGTTCTGGCAGCGCGGGCTGCCCGACTTCGCCTTGGTTCTTTCCATGTATGTCGCGCCGGCGCAGAGCCAGGTCGGCGTCTTCTTCGGTCGCAACGAGAAGTTCGGCGCCACGCAGGCGTGGTCGCGGTTGAAGCCATTCCAGCCCGATATCGAGGCCAGGCTGAAGCTCAGGCCGGAACAGAGTTGCGAGGGTCTTGGCATCAATTCGATGTGGCGGGTGAACTGCTATGCCGAGGACAACTGGCCAGCCATGGCCGACTGGCTGGTGACCGAATGCTCGCGTATCGAGCGCGCGGTAACCGAAGTCCTGGGGCAGGGATAGACATCCGGTGTTGCCAGAAGGTATCGGCTCCTTTTTCCGCTCACGCTGGCAAGGCCAGGTGCCGCTCGACCGGCTGTTCTGGCGCGACCTTGTCCTCGTCGGCACCGCGGTCAGCATCGCCGCATCGGTGCTGGCGCTCGTTCTGCTCGGATTGAAGTTGCCGCTCGGGCTTGTGCTGGCAGTGCATTTCGCGTCGGTGCCCTACAGCCTGTTCCTAACCTTGGCGGTGTGGCGGACCACCGAAAAGATACCCGGTGCCAAGGCCTGGATGATGACGCTGGGCGCTACGCTGTGGCTGGTGGCGATGATCGTGGTCTGATCGTCTGCCCAGAGGGGGGCAACGGATACTTAAACGAAAAGGGCGACAGATGCCGCCCTTTCATAATAGTGTCGAACCCGGATGGCTCAGGCCGAAGGCTCGAATTTCAGCGCCACCCCGTTGATGCAATAGCGCAGGCCGGTCGGCGGCGGGCCGTCCTCGAAGACATGGCCGAGATGGCTGCCGCAGCGGGCGCAATGACATTCGGTGCGAACCATGCCGTAGCTGCGGTCGACGGTGTTTTCGACCGAGCCCGGCACCGGGTCGTTGAAGCTCGGCCAGCCGGTGCCGCTCTCGAACTTCAGCTTGGATTCGAACAAGGGCTGGTCGCAGCCGGCGCAGGAAAAGGTGCCGGCGCGCTTCTCGTAGAGCAAGGCGCAGCTTCCCGGCCGTTCGGTGCCGTGACCGCGCATGACGGCATACTGCTCCGGCGTCAGCCGGGCGCGCCATTCGGCGTCGGTGCGAGTTACAGGGTAGGTATGGGTGTCCATGTGATCTCCTCAGCCTTGCCGGCTCGTTGTTGATTGCAACCGGATATTCGCGTCAAGATAGGCATTTGTTACACGACTGCCCAGTGTCTGACGTTCCAAGGTTGAATTCCCCCTTCTTCAGGCGTCTGCGCCGCCCCTCACCTGCCTGCCGGCATCCTCTCCCCGTAAACGGGGCGAGGGGCCCTGTCGTCCGCGATTTCGCCAATTGTCAGCGTTGCAAGAAAGGCGCCGGCGTTGCGGCCAGGCCCTCTCGCCCCGTTTACGGGGAGAGATGTCCGGCAGGACAGTGAGGGGCGGCGCCAACTTTCACGATTGATGGTCTCTGAGGTGATGGTTCCGCACCTCTGACAACTAATGCTTCCTTGAAAGCTGCTTGGTCGCGCCTTCGAGCCCGGCCAGCGTCAGCGGGAACATGCGGCCGCCGAAGATGTCGCGGATCATCGCAATCGAATGGGTGTAGCCCCAGTTCTTGGGGTCTTCGGGGTTCAGCCATACCGCGTTCGGCCATTGCTGCAGCAGGCGGCCGAGCCAGACGCTGCCTGCCTCCGGATTCCAGTGCTCGACCGAACCGCCGGGGTGAGCGATCTCGTAAGGGCTCATCGAGGCGTCGCCGACGACGATCACCTTGTAGTCCGGACCGTATTTATGGATGAGGTCGAAGGTCGGAATCACCTCGGCATGCCTGCGGCGATTGTCCTTCCACACGCCCTCATAGAGGCAGTTGTGGAAATAAAAATATTCGAGCTGGCGGAATTCGGCGCGGGCAGCCGAGAACAGCTCCTCGACGCTCTTGATGTGGTCGTCCATCGAGCCGCCGACATCGAAGAACATCAAAAGCTTCACCGCGTTGCGCCGTTCGGGCCGCGTCTGCACGTCGAGATAGCCATGTTCGGCGGTGGCGTGGATGGTGCCGGGCAGGTCGAATTCCTCCTCGGCGCCTTCGCGCACCCAGCGACGCAAGCGCTTCAGCGCGATCTTGATGTTGCGGGTGCCGAGTTCGACGGCATCGTCGAAATTCCTGAACTCACGTCTGTCCCACACCTTCACCGCGTGGCGGTTGCGGCTTTCATGCTGGCCGATACGCACACCTTCGGGATTGTAGCCATAGGCGCCGAAAGGCGAGGTGCCGCCGGTGCCGATCCATTTCGAGCCGCCCTGGTGGCGGCCTTTTTGCTCCTGCAGCCGCTGCTTCAAGGTTTCCATCAGTTTCTCGAAACCGCCCAGCGCCTCGACCAGTTTTTTCTCTTCATCGCTCAGGTGCTTTTCGGTGAGGCGGCGCAACCATTCCTCAGGGATATTGGCGACATCGACGGCATCCGGCCCGCCCAGTGCTTCGATGCCCTTGAAGACATGGGCAAACACCTGGTCGAAGCGGTCGATGTGGCGCTCGTCCTTCACCAGCGCCGCACGGGCGAGGTAATAAAAGCCTTCGACGTCGTAGTCGACCAGCCCGGCTTCCAGCCCCTCCAGCAGCGACAGATATTCCCTGAGCGAAACGGGAACACGCGCGGCCTTCAGTTCGAGGAAAAAGGGGATGAACATTGTCTATCTACAGCAAATCATACTCGATGAAGCCGGTGCGGCGCGCAACGTGGTCGTAGAGTTTGCGCGCGGTGGTGTTGGTCTCGTGCGTCATCCAGTAGACGTTCTTGACGCCGACTTTTTCGGCTTCCTGTCTCACCGCCTCGATCAGCGCAGCGCCGATGCCCTTGCCGCGCACGTCAGGGTCGGCGAACAGGTCCTGCAGATAGCAGTTGTTTTTTTCCGACCAGCCTGAGCGGTGGTAGAGATAGTGGGTGAGCCCAACCGCCTTGCCGTCCAGCGTGGCGATGAAGCCTTTCGGCTCGAACTCACCTTCGGTGAAAAGCCGCTTCCAGGTGACGGCATAGACCTCTTCCGGCAGCTTCGTCTCATAGAAGGTGAGGTAGTCGGTCCACAGCCGCCGCCAATCGGCGTGGTCGGACTGCGCGAGCGGGCGGACGATAATCTCAGACATGTCATCTCCTCTGAAGGTTTGGCCGAGGCTGCCTGCCTGTTCGGCTGCGGGCAACGGTCCACAGAAGGGAAAGCGCTGCTGCTGACCTATTGCTGCCTTCGTGCCATGAACGCCAGCCGCTCGAACAAATGCACGTCCTGCTCGTTCTTCAGCAATGCGCCATGCAGCTTGGGCAGGGCGTTCTTCGGATCGGCGCGCAGATCTTCCGGCGCGATATCGTCGGCGACCAGCAGCCTTATCCAGTCGAGCGCCTCGGAGGTCGACGGCTTCTTCTTCAAGCCGGGCACGTCGCGGATTTCGTAGAACTGGGTCAGCGCCGCTCGCACCAGGTTCTGCTTGATGCCGGGATAGTGGACATCGACGATTCTGTGCAGCGTATCGACGTCGGGAAAGCGGATGTAGTGGAAGAAGCAGCGGCGCAGGAACGCGTCCGGCAACTCCTTCTCGTTGTTGGAGGTGATGATGACGATCGGCCTGACGGCGGCGCGGATGGTTTCGCCGGTCTCGTAGACGAAGAACTCCATCCGATCGAGTTCCTGCAGGAGGTCGTTGGGGAATTCGATGTCGGCCTTGTCGATCTCGTCGATCAAAAGCACGACCTTCCTGCCGGCGGCGAACGCCTCCCAGAGTTTGCCGCGCTTGATGTAGTTCCTGATGTCGTTGAAGCGCTCGTCGCCAAGCTGGCTGTCGCGCAGCCGCGAGACGGCGTCATATTCGTACAGGCCCTGCTGCGCCCGCGTCGTCGACTTGACGTGCCATTCGATGAGGTCGAGGCCAAGTGCTGACGCCACCTGGCGGGCCAGCTCCGTCTTGCCGGTGCCTGGCTCGCCCTTGACCAGCAAGGGCCGCTCCAGCGCGATCGCCGCGTTGACGGCCACCATCAGATCCTTGTCGGCGACATAGGCCGCCGTGCCTTCGAAACGCATTCTTGCTCCTCGGTTGGTCATGGCAACCGTAAGGACGCGGCTCACCCTGTGCAAGGGTGCGCCGGCCGCGACGAATGGGCTTGAACCTGATGGAAACATATGCCCGTCTCACTGGCGTTTAGCCGGCCGGCAGCCTATATTGGGCGGGACGGTCTGTGCTTCCCGGCAGGAGAACATTTTCCCCGGGGCCTTAACGATCCTTAGGGAGCTGTCCCTGGGAAGACCCGTGGGTTTTCTCATACGGCGCCCACCTACTTTGTAGGTTCCCGGGATCGCTCTCTCCACCGGTTGTGTGGATCGTCACTTATTGCCACGCGTCCGCATTTCGGTGGATGATTGCGGTGGAAAACGTCGCTCCCAAAACTCCATCCAGATCTGACCTTTTCTACCCTGGCTGAATGACCTCTCTCAAAGACCTGAAAAAGCAGCTTCGCCGTGAGGCCCTCGGACGCCGCGATGCGCTCGATGAATTCTGGCGAGTGGAGGTCGCGCTTGAAATGGCGGAGACGGCGCGCGATCACCTCCATGTCGAGCCGGGCCAGATCGTTTCCGGCTTCTGGCCGATGCGTTCGGAAGTCGACGTCAGGCCGCTGATGTTTGCCTTGCGCGAAAAGGGCGCGCGGCTTTGCCTGCCGGCCATTCTCGACAAGACCACCATTGTCTTTCGCGAACTGGTGCGCGGCGCGCCGATGGTCGAGATGGGTTTCGGCACGGTCGGCCCTCACGAGGAAGCCGAGGTGCTCGACCCCTCTGTGATGCTGGTGCCGCTTGCCGCTTTCGATGCACGCGGCCATCGCATCGGCTATGGTGCCGGCTATTACGACCGCGCCATCGCCAAGCTGATCGACAAGGGAGAGCCGCCGCGGCTGGTCGGCATCGCCTTCGACTGCCAGGAGGTGGCAATGGTGCCGGATGAGGAACATGACGTCGTCATTGCGGAAATACTCACCGAGAGCGGGTTGCGCCGCTTCGCGCCAAAATTGTAGATAAGTACAAGGGACGCATGATCTTCACTGGCGTCATGCAGCTTTCGCTGACCTTCGGTGCGGGATCATATGAGACTTCTCTTCCTCGGTGACATGGTTGGAAAGACAGGACGCACGGCGGTGTGGGAACAGCTGCCCGGACTGATCTCCGACTTCAAACTCGATTTCGTCATCGTCAACGGCGAGAACGCCGCCGGCGGCTTCGGCATCACCGAAGACATCTTTCGCGAGACGATCGCGGCCGGTGCCGATGTCGTCACCACCGGCAACCATGTCTGGGACCAGCGTGATGCGCTGGCCTTCGCGCCGCGCGAAGAGCGCTTCCTGCGTCCCTCCAACTTTCCCAAGGGCACGCCCGGGCGCGGCTCCGGTGTCTATATCGCCAGGAGCGGCGCGCGCGTGCTGGTCGCCAACATCATGGGCCGGGTGTTCATGCATCCCGAGCTCGACGATCCGTTCCAGGCCGGCGAACGCGAGCTTGCCGCCTGTCCGCTCGGCGAGCAGGCGGATGCCGTGATTATCGACTTCCACGCCGAGGCGACCTCGGAAAAGATGTGCTTCGCGCATTTCGTCGACGGCCGCGCCAGCCTCGTCATCGGCACCCACACCCACCAGCCGACGGGCGATCACCAGATCCTCAACGGCGGTACCGGCTATATGTCCGACGCCGGCATGTGCGGCGACTATGATTCCTCGCTCGGCATGGACAAGGAGGAGCCGCTCAACCGGTTCCTGTCGAAGGTGCCGAAAGGCCGCTTCGAGGCGGCGACCGGACCGGCGACTTTGTGCGGCGTCGGCGTCGATATTTCAGACCGCACAGGGCTGACCGAGCGGATTGCGCCGTTTCGTCGCGGGCCACGGCTGGAGGAAACCGCACCGTCCTTCTGGTCGTGACATTGATATAGGCACGCTTAATACCTAACTGCCGGCGACACTGCTCTAGATCGTTGAAAGAGGGGACGACCTCCATGCAGCTCATCGAATTCCTGGCGCCGCATTTTCAATTTGTTTCCGACCCGACGGCTTGGGTCGCGCTGCTGACGCTGATTGTGCTCGAGGTCGTGCTCGGCATCGACAATCTGATCTTCATCTCGATCCTGACCAACAAGCTGCCGGAAGCACAACGGGCCCGTGCCCGCCGGCTCGGCATCTCGGCGGCCCTGATCATGCGGCTGGTGCTGCTGGCCACCATTTCGATCATCGTCCAGCTTACCACGCCGGTGTTCACGGCCTTCGGTCACGGTTTTTCCTGGCGCGACCTGATCCTGATCGCCGGCGGCCTGTTCCTGGTCTGGAAGGCGACCAAGGAGATCCATCACACCGTCGATCCCGACGACCACAAGGATACGATGATGGGCGAGACGCTGCAGATCAGCCTTGCCGGCGCGATCTTCCAGATCCTGCTGCTCGACCTGGTCTTCTCGATCGATTCGATCATCACCGCCGTCGGCATGACCGACGAGATCGCCATCATGTACATCGCCGTGATCGTCGCGGTCACCGTGATGATGCTGGCGGCCGGGCCGCTGGCCAACTTCATCGCCAAGAACCCGAGCATCGTCATGCTGGCGCTGGGCTTCCTTCTGATGATCGGCATGACGCTGATCGCAGACGGCATGGGCTACCATGTGCCCAAGGGCTACATCTATGCGGCGATGGGCTTTTCGGCATTGGTCGAGGGGCTCAACATGCTGGCGCGGCGACGTAAGAAGTCGGGCGGCGGGCATTGAGGCAGACCCAGAATACCTAATGTCCTGGCACGCCCTTCGGGTGACGGTCGCCGATCAGGCCGAGCGTCAGGCCCTGTTCCAGCCACGCCTTGGCGCCGGCCAGCACCAGCGTGAAGCCGCCGGTTGAGCCGACGGCCTCTTTCACCTGCTCGTCGCCATCCCCGGCGAAGCCAAAATTGCGAACCTCGAGAAAGGTCGTCTCGCCAGGCATTTCGGTGAATGTCCAGACCACGGTGGTTGGCGGATCGCTCCATTGCATGACGATCTTTTCATTCGCGACGATCTCGCTGACGTCGACCGTCGTCGAGACGCCGTACATGCGCCACTCCCAGAGGACCTGCTTGCCGCTGTCCAGCCGGCCGCTGCCATGGGTGAACCAGAATTTCGTGGTTATGGCCGGATCGACGATGGCCTCGAATACATCGGCGACAGGCCGCCGGATCAGCATGCCGGCTTCGGCGAATGGTTTTTCGCGGATGTCCATCGGATGCTCCTTTCGGGATTCGGCGCTCACCAGGCGTCCGGTTCGCGCAGCATGTGAATAATGTTGGCAGGGTTGGTGATCCAGCCGCCGCGGAAGCCCTCGCCCAAGGGCTCAATGGCGTCGCAACGCACAACACCGGCCTTGGCGAAATGATCCGCAGCCATGGGGAAATCCTTGGTGAACAGCTCCAGCCACACCTCGGCCTGGCTCATCATCGGCGCCTCATCGATCCACAGGCGGTTGGGGCCAAGCTCGAAGCCGATGGCCGGTGCTTTGTCTGTGAACGGCTTCAGGCCGACGACGTCGCGGTAGAAGGCGATCGTCGCCTCATATTGGTGCGGCGGTACCTTCATGGCGATGTTGATGCCGCCGGTGATTTTCGTGGTCATAGCTGGCTCCGTTGTCGTGTTCGGCTGTTGTCGCCTTTGCTCAGGCTGGTCATGCGAGATTTATCTGCCAGGAGACCCCGAACCTGTCGTTGAGCCATGCGAAACGGCGGCTGAAGCCGTAATTGTCCGGTGGCATCAGGAACGCGCCGTCCTCGCCCAGTGTCTCGACAATCCGGTTCAGCTCTTCTTCTGAGGAACAGTCCACATAGAGCGAGACCGATGGCGTGAACGTGAAGGCGTGGTGCACGGGGCTGTTGAAGACCATGACTTCCAGCCCAGCGATCGACACCCGCGCCAGCTTGACCGTTCCTTGCGGGCCGTCTTCGCCGGGGCCGTAATTCGTGACGTCAAGCACGCTGCTGCCGGGAATGGTCTCGCAATAGAGGGTCATTGCCTCTTCGGCCTTGCCCTCGAACATCAGGAATGGCGTTACTTTCTTCATTGCGGATCTCCATCCTCCCCATAGTCGCTCAGATATTGGTCTCGTTGGCGGGTTCGCCCCTCATCTCGCTGCGATAGTAGCCGTCGCGCAAATTGATGCCGTATTCGACATAGGCCTTCATGCAGGCCAGCATCTGCGACCAGCCCTCGCAATTGAGGTAGGACTTCTTCAGGCCGACCGCGCCTTCCTGCCAACCGCTCTCGGCGATGGTGACGAAGGTGCCGCCATCGTCGAGCGGCTCGAAATTCATCTCGATGCGGGTCTTGTAGGCGGGTTTGCCGTCGGCGTCGGTGGCATCCCAGCGCAGCACGATGCGGCTGTCCTTGACCACTTCGTCGACCTCGACCGGCACCTTGCCCCACCAGACGACGCCGGCGCCAGCTTCCAGCGGGGCGCTGGCGCCGCCGATCGTGGTGAAATAGCCGCTCAGTTTCTTCGGATTGACGACCGCGTCGAAGACGTCGGCGACCGGCTTGCCGATGCGTCCGGAAACACTGAATCCAAGTGACATATCCACAACTCCTTCCCTTGATCGGCCCGACAATATGTTATAAAAACATAACATGTCAACCCAATCGCAAGACGACAATGTTTTCAAGGCGCTGGCGCATCCGCGCCGGCGTGAAATGCTGGATCAGCTGAAGGACGCGCCGAAGACGACCGGCATGCTGTGCGAGGCCTTTCCCGACATCGATCGCTGCACCGTGATGCTGCATCTCAAGGTATTGGAGGAGGCCGACCTGATCGTTGCGCGGCGCGACGGCCGCGAGCGCTGGAACCATCTCAACGCGCTGCCGATCAAGCAGATCCACGACCGGTGGATCAGCCAGTATGCCGGGCATGCCCTCAGCATCATCGACCGGCTGAAGTCGGACCTCGAGGCGTGAACGCTTGCAGCAGCCCATGTCGCGCGTCCCGTGCGTGGTGCGGCTGGACGAATTGAGCCGATTTATCTATAAGCCGGCCATTCCGACAGAGAACGCCGTGCTTCCACGAGTTGCACCTGGGACGCTCTGAAATTTTGAATTCGGGCATTGCGGAAGACGAGGTCAGATCACTTCGCTTCGGGATGCTCTAGCCGAGAAGACGACAGGGGTGCCATGGCTGGCCATTCACAGTTCAAGAACATCATGCACCGCAAGGGCCGCCAGGATGCGGTGCGGTCGAAAATGTTTTCCAAGCTGGCGCGCGAAATCACCGTCGCCGCCAAAAGCGGGACGCCCGATCCATCGATGAACCCTCGCTTGCGGCTGGCGATTCAGAACGCCAAGGCGGTGTCGATGCCGAAGGACAACATCCAGCGCGCCGTCAACAAGGCCTCGATGGGCGATGCCGAGAACTACGAAGCCGTGCGCTATGAGGGCTATGGCCCGGGCGGCGTCGCCGTCATTGTCGAGGCGCTGACCGACAACCGCAACCGTTCGGCATCCAATGTGCGTGCTGCCTTCACCAAGGCCGGCGGCGCGATGGGCGAAACCGGCTCGGTGTCGTTCATGTGGGACCGTGCCGGCGAGATCTACTATCCGGCATCGGCCGGCAGCGCCGACAAGATCATGGATGCGGCGATCGAAGCCGGCGCCGATGATGTCGAGTCCGACGAGGAAGGCCACACCATCTATTGCGGCTTTGAGAACATGGGCGAAGTGTCGAAGGCGCTGGAAGGCGCGCTCGGCGAGGCTGAATCGGTCAAGCCGATCTGGCGGCCGCAAAACAACGTTCCGGTCGATGAGGAGCGGGCACAGTCGCTGATGAAGCTGGTCGCCACGCTCGAGGATGACGACGACGTGCAGAGCGTCTACGCCAACTTCGAAGTCGACGACGAGACCATGGCCAAGCTCAGCGCGGCATGAGCGAAGCTCAGTCCGAAATGAGCGGAGCTATACCCGCCACGAGCGAAAAGCCGTTGCCGGTCATCCGCATCACCTATTGCACGCAGTGTCAGTGGCTGCTGCGCGCCGGCTGGATGGCGCAGGAGCTGCTGTCGACCTTCGGCACGGACCTTGGCGAAGTGACGCTGGTGCCCGGCACCGGCGGCATCTTCACCATTTCCTGCAATGACGTGCTTGTCTGGGATCGCAAGCGCGACGGCGGCTTTCCGGACGCGGCCAAACTGAAGCAACTGGTCCGCGATGTCATTGATCCGGACCGCGACCTCGGCCATTCCGATCGGAAGACAAAGGCATAGGGGTCGCGAGCGCTGCCGTCACTTGCGTCGCCACGCACCGACGGCGGCGCCAATCGCAATACCCACGGCAACGCCCATCGGCAGATCATCCAGAGCGGTGCCGATCGCGGCACCGACACCAACTCCGATGGCCATGCCGAAGGCCATATTTGCGTATTGATCCTTCATCGGTCGCTCCATCCATCGTCGTCAACGCGTGGCGAACCAGAAGGATGCCAGCGCGGCTATGCCGCTGATGGTGCGGACATGGTTCCACATCACCCATTCATTGAGGTAGCGCGACCACAGGCTTGCGCCATTGCTGCTGGCCGGATCGACGGCGGCGAGCGCATCGTTCAGCGGGACGTTGAAGATCATCGTCACCACCACGATGCCGATGAGATAC
>NZ_RZPH01000049.1:0-13046 GCF_004022825.1 Mesorhizobium sp. M7A.F.Ca.CA.004.04.2.1 | reverse complement strand
GGTGCCGCAGGCATCCGTCATCGAAGGCGACATGTTCGGCTCGGTCGGACTTGGCCTGGCGCTGGATGCGCAGCGAAAGTTCGGTTGACCGGGTCCATTGATATTCAGGTGATGCCGGCCTGCAAATGGCTGATACCTGCGCTTCCGGTGCTCACGTACTTTAAGTACGCTCCGCTCCGGTTCTCGGCATCAGCCATTTTCGACTCGGCCTGACCTGAATCTCAGCGAACCCTCGCCGTTGATCCGACGTACCCAGATGCGCCTTGAGCGCAATCTGGGCCAGGCTTGCCTGGCGATCGCGATGGGTGATCATGGCGAAGTCGCGTTTCGGCAGTTGGAGCGGCACCGACCTCAGACTGCCTTCGGCCACGGCGCGTGCCACGACAAGTTCGGAAATGATGGTGGCGCCGGCCCCCGCCTCGACGGCCTGGCGAATAGCTTCATTGCTCGGCAGCACCAGGAATATCTGGAGGTCGGCGAGCGAAATCCCTTCGTGGCGCGCCAGATCCTCCAGCACCTCGCGCGTGCCGGAACCGCCCTCACGGATGATCCAGCGCAGGCCCTTGATGTCAGGGCGGCCGGGCGCGACTTCGGGGATCTCCGGATGCGCGCTGGCAACCACCAGGATCAGCCTGTCGACGTCGACCTTGGTGCGGCGCAATATGTCGGACTCGGTGCGCCCCTCCACCAGGCCGAGATCCGCCGCGCCATCGAGGACATTGGCCTCGACCTGCCTGGTGTTGCCGATGGAGACGCTCAGCCTGACGGCCGGATAGGCTTCGTGGAAGGAAGCCAGCCGGCGCGGCAGCCAGTAGCTGGCGATAGTCTGGCTGGCGGCGATCGAGAGGCTGCCGGTGACGGTCTGCGAGACATGCTCCAGCACATTGCGCGCGGCGGCGGCCCGCTCGAGCACGGCCTTGGCCTCGGGCAGGAACCGGTGGCCGGTCTGGGCAAGCTCGATGTTGCGGCCGACGCGGTTGAACAGATGGACGCCGTGCTGTTCTTCAAGCGCCCGGATGGCGGCCGATGCGGCCGACTGCGAAATGCCCAGCAATTCCGCCGCCTTGGTCATATGGCCGCGCTCGGCGACGGCGACGAAAATGCGCAACTGGTCCAGGGTCATGCCTGTATTAAGAACCAATATCGATCGAATTTACAAGAACAACTGATTAGACGGATCGGTAGCTTTATTCTAAGTTTCCTCGTGAAGTTAGAAAAAATTCGCCGAGAGATCGCAGAGAGCAGAATGATCGGGCGGTTCAGATCCCTGCTTGCGCATTGGACCCGCGGCATAAGACGGCGGCTGGCCGGCGATCGCTACCACCCGGAAGAGCATTACATGCGCGGCCCCGGACCGAAGACGCGGGCCAAATCCATGGGCCGTACAGGCGCCACCGGATCATGATGCAGGGACCGCCGCGCGGCGCGAATTCGGCACCATCGCAACGCCCGCTTGCCGACACGCGGGCGCCTGACGAAGGCGACGGCGTCGACACCTCGCCTGATGTTTCCGACAGCATCGCCAAGACGACCTGCTACATGTGCGCCTGCCGCTGCGGCATCGACGTGCACATCAAGGATGGCAAGGTCCGCTACATCAACGGCAACAAGGACCATCCGGTCAATCGCGGCGTGATCTGCGGCAAGGGCAGCTCCGGCATCATGCAGCACTACGGTCCGGCAAGGCTGAAGAAGCCCTTGCTGCGCAGCGGGCCGCGCGGCTCCGGCGAGTTCCGCGAGATCGAGTGGGAAGAGGCGTTTTCGATCGCGACGGAACGGCTCTCGGCCATCCGCCGGACCGACCCCAGGAAGCTGGCCTTCTTCACCGGCCGCGATCAATCCCAATCCTTGACCGGCTGGTGGGCGAGCCAGTTCGGCACGCCGAACTTTGCCGCCCATGGCGGCTTCTGTTCGGTCAACATGGCGGCCGGTGGTCTCTATACGATCGGCGGTTCGTTCTGGGAGTTCGGTGAGCCCGACTGGGACAACACCCGGTATTTCATGCTGTTCGGGGTCGCCGAGGATCACGATTCCAACCCGATCAAGATCGGCCTCGGCAAACTCAAGGCGCGCGGCGCCAAGGTCGTCTCGATCAACCCGTGCCGCACCGGCTACAATGCCATTGCAGACGACTGGATCGGCATTCGGCCCGGCACCGATGGGCTGTTCGTGTTCGCGCTCATCCACGAATTGCTCAAGGCGGGCCGCGTCGATCTCGATTATCTGCTGCGCTACACCAATGCCCATGTTCTCGTCGTGCAGGAGCCGGGTGCCGCCGATGACGGGCTGTTCGTGCGCGACGCCGACGGAAATCCGCTGGCGTGGGACAGGGTTGCGAAGACGCCTGTCGGCGCCACCGATGCCAGTGCGAAGCCGGCACTGACGGGCAGCTTCACGATCGGCGGGCGCCGCTGCGTCCCGGTGTTCCAGCTCATCGCCGACCGCTACCTCGATGCAAGCTATGCGCCGGACGCGGTCGCCGAGCGCTGCGGCATTGCCGCCGATACGATCCGCAGGATCGCCGCCGAACTTGCGCATGTCGCCTTCGAACAGACGATCGAGTTGCCGATCGCGTGGACCGATTGGGCCGGGCGCCGGCACGAGACGATCAAGGGGCGGCCTGTCTCGATGCACGCCATGCGCGGCATCTCGGCCCATTCGAACGGCTTCCACACCTGCCGCGCCATCCATCTCCTCCAGGTGTTGCTGGGCACTGTGGATGTCCCTGGCGGCTTCCGTTTCAAGCCGCCCTACCCCCGCTCCGCGCCGCCAGGACCGAAGCCGGCCGGCAAGACCGTCAAGCCGATGACGCCGCTTGACGGCATGCCACTCGGTTTCGTCTGTGGGCCGGACGATTTGCTGGTCGATGAGGCCGGCACGCCGCTTCGCCTCGACAAGGCCTATTCCTGGGACGCACCGCTGGCGGCACACGGCCTGATGCACACCGTCATCCGCAATGCCTGGGACGGCGACCCGTACCCGATCGATACACTGATGATGTACATGTCGAACATGGCGTGGAATTCCTCGATGAACACCGTCGAGACCATCGCCATGCTGACCGACAGCGACGAAGCGGGCAACTACAAGATCCCCTTCATCATCTATTCCGATGCCTATTATTCCGAGACCGTGCCGTTCGCCGACCTCGTGCTGCCCGACACCACCTATCTTGAGCGGCATGACTGCATCAGCCTGCTCGACCGGCCGATCAGCCATGCCGACGGACCGGGCGACGCCATCCGCCATCCCGTCGTCGAACCTGACCGCGACGTCCGGCCGTTCCAATCGGTGCTGATCGAACTCGGCGCGCGGCTCGGCCTGCCCGGTTTCGTCAACGACGATGGCTCGGCCAGATATGCCGACTACGCCGACTACATCGTCAACCATGAGCGCACATCAGGCATCGGCCCGCTCGCCGGCTGGCGCGGCAAGGACGGGACGTCGACTGGCAGGGGCGAGGCCAACCCGGACCAGATGCAGCGCTACATCGACAATGGCGGCTTCTGGCACCACGATTTCGCCGACGACCAGCGCTATTACAAGATGGCCAACCGCTCCTATCTCGATTTCGCGGAGCAGATGGGCTTCATCCCCAAGGCGGAACCGATCGTCTTCCAGCTCTATTCCGAGCCGCTGCAGCGTTTTCGCCTGGCCGCACGTGGGCACGGTCACGTCTTGCCGCCAGAGGCCGATCGCCAACGCATCGAGACCTACATGGACCCGCTTCCGTTCTGGTACATGCCCTTCGAGGAAGCGGTCGTCGACCTCGAAAAATTTCCCCTGCATGCGCTGACGCAGCGGCCGATGCACATGTACCATTCCTGGGGATCGCAGAATGCGTGGCTGCGGCAGATCACCAGCCAGAACCGGCTGTTCGTGCATCACCGTACGGCAGCTGGCCTCGGCCTTGTCGACGACGACTGGGTGTGGATCGAAAGCATCAACGGCAGGGTGAAGGGGCAGATCAAGCTGATCGACGGGGTCAACGAAAGCACGGTCTGGACCTGGAACGCCATCGGCAAAAGGCGCGGCAGCTGGGGGCTGAAGGACGACGCGGCCGAGAGCAACCGCGGCTTCCTGCTCAACCATATCATCGGCGACCAGACCTCGGCTGACGCTCAGGGCAAACGCTATTCGAACTCCGATCCTGTGACCGGCCAGGCGGCATGGTTCGATTTACGCGTGCGCATCGTCAAATGCGCGGCCGAAGAAGCCGGCTTCACCGAGCCGCAATTCGAACGTTTCCAGCAGCCACCGCATTTCGAACCCTCGCCCGACAGGCTGACTTTCGGCGCCGAATTCCGCCGGGCAAGAGAGACGACTGAATGACCTGTCTGCCAAGCCAAAGCGACAAGAAACTCGGCCTCGTCATCGACCTCGATACGTGCGTCGGCTGCCAGGCCTGTGTCACCGCCTGCAAGGAATGGAACACCGGCGGCCACATGGCGCCGCTGACCGACATCGACCCCTATGGCGGCCATGTCGACGGCGTTTGGTTCAACCGCGTGCACGCTTACGAGCACACGACCGAGATGGGCGGGCGCACCGTCAACTTCCCGCGCTCCTGCCTGCATTGCGAGACACCGGCCTGCGTTACCGTCTGCCCGACCGGCGCGTCCTACAAGCGGGCCTCGGACGGCATCGTGCTGATCGACGAGGACAAGTGCATCGGCTGCAAATTGTGCAGCTGGGCCTGTCCCTATGGCGCACGCGAATTCGACACCGATGTCGGGGTGATGAAGAAGTGCACGCTGTGCGTCGACCGCATCTACAATGACAATCTGGCCGAAGAGGACCGCGTACCGGCCTGCGTCGCCGCTTGCCCGACCAGCGCCCGCCATTTCGGCGACCTCGGCGATCCCCTGTCGGCTGTGTCGCAACTGGTGGCGGAGCGCGGCGGTGTCGACCTGATGCCCGAGCTCGGCTATCGCCCGACCAACAAATATTTGCCGCCGCGCGCCCACACCGCGCGCGCCGCATCGGTGGCCGCGCCGGCATTGGAACCGGTGCGGGCCGAAGGCGGTTTCCTCGGCTGGGTCGACCGCATGCTTTCGAACTGACCCATGCATCCAGCCTTCTCCGTCGTCTTCTTCACCACCGCCACCGGCGCCGGCTACGGCCTGCTGGCGCTGCTGGGCATGTTCGGAGGCTTCCAGATCATCCCGCCTGATTTCTGGCTGGGCCTTGTCGGCATGGGCCTGGCACTCGGTCTCATCGTGGCCGGGTTGTTGTCTTCAACGGGTCACCTCGGCCGTCCCGAACGCGCCTGGCGGGCGTTCTCGCAATGGCGCAGTTCATGGCTGTCGCGCGAAGGCGTCGCCTCGGTCATCACCTTCATTCCGGCGGGGCTGTTCGGCATCGGCTGGGTGTTTCTCGGCCGCATCGATGGCTGGGTCGGCATCGCCGGATTTCTGGCTGCCATCGGCGCGGTCGTCACCGTCTGCACCACCGGCATGATCTATGCGTCGCTGAAGCCGATCGCCCAGTGGCACAGCCGCTTCACCCTGCCCGGCTACCTCATCTTTTCGGCGATGACCGGCAGCGTGCTGCTGAACGCGCTGCTGCAGGGCTTTGCGCTTGGTTCGAAGGTACAGCTGGCGGCTTGCCTGCTGCTGACCTTGTTCGGCTGGGGCTGGAAAGTGGCGACCTGGCGCTACAACGACCGATTGGAGATCGCGACCACCGCCAACACCGCAACCGGGTTGGCCGGCGGTACAGTGCGGTCGCTGGAATGGCCGCATACCGAGGAGAATTACCTGCTCAAGGAGATGGGGTTCCGCATCGCACGCAAGCATGGCGCGCGGCTGCGCCAGATCACGCAGGTTCTGGCCTTCGCGTTGCCCTTGGGGCTGCTCGCCATTGTGTTCGCCCTGCCAGGGCCGCTGGCAGCGTTGCTGTCGATACTTGCTGCTGCAATCCAGTTCGCTGGCATGCTGGTCGAGCGCTGGCTGTTCTTCGCCGAGGCGAAGCACACGGTTACGCTCTACTATGGCAGGTAAGGCTGTTTAGCCCGGCCGCAGCATCGAGCCGGAAATGGCAAAGATGCGTTGGGCGCCCAGCATATAAGCCATCAGCGTGTCCAGCCGGAACAGCCCGGCATAGGCGTGGTCGAGGACGTTGAGCGAACCGGTATAGGCGCCGAAGGCCGGCATGATCATGCGGCCGCCGTCGCCGGCAAAGCAGCGCCGCCTCACCGAGCGTCCCTGCTGGACTATGCGGGCGCAGGGATGCAGATGGCCCGCTATTTCGCCTTCGACACGCTGCTTCGACGGCTCATGCCGGAACAGCAGCGAGCCTATAGCAAGTTCACGCACCGTTTCGCCGGGCAGATCGGCTGGCGCTTCCGGGTCATGGTTGCCGGCGACCCAGAACCAGTCTCGGCCTGCCATCAGCGCTTCCAGCCGCTCGCGGAAGCTTGCATGCATACGCTGGGCGCCGCCGCCATCGTGAAAGCTGTCGCCCAGGCTGATGACGATCGACGGCTGGTAATCTGATATCACGGCCTGAAGCCGCAACAAGGTCGCGCCGGTGTCGTAGGGCGGGATCAGCGTGCCGCGGCGTGCCAGCGACGAACCCTTTTCCAGATGCAGATCGGACACGGCCAGAAGCCGCAGATCCGGAAAATAAAGCACGCCGCGTGGGTCGCAGACGGCGCGCTCGCCTGATATGCCGACAAGGTCGGCCTCGGCAATCAGCGATGTGCGCGCCAGCGAAAAATTCATTCCTCAGCCATTTCCGGCCCCATGGCCTCCTCGACCAAAGTCGCCGCATCCATCAAAAGCGTTTCATCGGCTTCGCCATGGACCGGCATCTTGCCGATCTCGAGCATGATCGGCACGGCGAGCGGCGATATCTGTTCGAGTGCCTTATGCACGATTCGACCCTGGATGCGCGAGAGCATGTCGGCAAGTCTACTGACATCGAGCAGGCCGGTGGCCGCATCGGCACGTGTCGCCTGAAGCAGGATGTGGTCCGGTTCATGGCTGCGCAGCACGTCATAGATCAGGTCGGTCGAGACCGTGACCTGGCGACCACTCTTTTCCTGGCCCGGATGGCGTTTCTCGATCAACCCCGAAATCAGCGCGCAATTGCGGAAGGTGCGTTTGAGAAGCCAGCTGTCGGCCAGCCAGGCTTCGAGGTCATCGCCCAGCATATCCTGGTCGAAAAGGGCGCCAAGCGAAGGCTTCCTTGCTTTGAACATCGCGCCCATGTCGCCCAATGACCATATCGCCAGCGCATAGTCGGTGGCGACAAAGCCGAGCGGCCTGGCTCCCGCCCTGTCGAGACGGCGGGTGAGCAGCATGCCGAGCGTCTGGTGCGCCAGCCTGCCCTCGAACGGATAAGCCACCAGGTAATGGCGGTTGCCTCGTGGAAAGGTCTCGATCAGCAGGTCATCGCGTTTGGGCAGCACCGATTTGTCGGCCTGGAATCGCAGCCAGTCGGCGACCTGCTCGGGCAGCTTCTTCCATCGCTGCGGGTCGTCCAGCATGATGCGGACCTGTTCGGCGAGATAGGTCGAAAGCGGGAACTTGCCGCCGCCATAGTAAGGCACCTTGGCATCGCTGCCGGGCGCGTTCGACACGAAGCATTCATTCTCGCGGATGCCTTCGAAGCGCAGCACCTTGCCGGCGAACATGAAGGTGTCGCCATGCGTCAACGTTTCGAGGAAGGCCTCCTCGATCTTGCCGAGAACCCGGCCGCCGCGCGAAGCCGCGCCTTTGCCGCCGGCCTTGATATAGCGCACATTCAGCGCCGGCACCTCGATGATGGTGCCGACATTCAACCTGTATTGTTGGGCGACGCGCGGATTGGACACCCGCCAGAACCCATCCTTGTTCAGGCGTATGCGGGCGTAGCGCTCGTAATTCTTGAGCGCGTAGCCGCCGGTGGCGACGAAATCGATGACGCGGTCGAATGTCGTCCGGTCGAGGCTGACATAGGGCGCAGCCGTTCGCACTTCCTCGAACAGGTCATCGGCACGGAATGGCGCGCCGCAGGCGCAGCCGAGCACATGCTGGGCCAGCACATCGAGCCCGCCATCGATCAAGGGAGGCGTGTCCTGCGCGCCGAGATAGTTGGCGTCGAGGGCGGCCCGGCATTCCAGCACCTCGAAGCGATTGGCGGGAATGAGGATCGCCTTGGACGGCTCGTCCATGCGGTGGTTGGCGCGGCCGATGCGCTGCGCCAGCCGGCTCGCCCCCTTCGGCGCACCGACATGCACAACCAGATCGACATCGCCCCAGTCGATGCCGAGGTCGAGCGTCGAGGTGGCGACGATGGCGCGCAGTGCGTTTTCCCCCATCGCCTTTTCGACGCGCCGGCGCTGGGCGACGTCGAGCGAACCGTGATGCAGCGCGATCGGCAAAGTGTCCTCGTTGACCCGCCACAATTCCTGGAACAGCAACTCCGCCTGGCTGCGCGTGTTGACGAACAGCAGGGTCGTCTTGTGGCGCTTGATCTCGCGATAGATTTCCGGCGTGGCGTAGCGCGCCGAATGTCCCGCCCAAGGCACGCGCTCTTCGGAATCGAGGATAGAAATCTCCGGTTTCGCACCCCCGGTGACGACGATCAGTTCGGCCATGCTATGGCCGGTCGAACCCTTGGGCGGATTCTGGCTGACCAGCCAGCGCCGCAACTCGTCCGGTTCGGCCACCGTCGCTGACAGGCCGATCGTCTGCAAGCCGGGGACAAAGCTGCGCAGCCGCGCCAGGCCGAGCGCCAGCAGATGCCCGCGTTTCGACGTCACCAGCGAGTGCAACTCGTCGAGCACGACGTAGCGCAGATCCTCGAAGAAGCGTCTTGCATCGCCTGCCGCAATCAGCAGCGCCAGTTGCTCGGGCGTGGTCAGCAGGATGTCGGGCGGCACCAGCTTCTGGCGCTGACGCTTGTGGGCGGGGGTGTCGCCGGTGCGCGTCTCGATGGTGACGGGCAGGCCGATTTCCTCCACCGGCTTGCCGAGATTGCGCTCGATATCGACGGCCAGCGCCTTCAGCGGCGAGATGTAGAGCGTGTGGATACCGCGACGCGCCTGGCCCGGCTTTCTCTTGGGCCGGTTGGCCAGTTCAGTGAGCGAAGGCAGGAACCCGGCCAGCGTCTTGCCGGCACCGGTCGGCGCAATCAGCAGGACTGATTGCCCGGCCTGGGCTTTCGCCAGAAGTCCAATCTGATGGGCGCGCGGCGACCAGCCTTTCTCGCCGAACCATCTGAGGAATGGTTCGGGCAGGGCCACGGCGGCATTCTGTTCGGCAAGGCGCGGCTGCTCTGTCACCCGCCAGAGGTAGCGCGACGGCGCGCGAACGCCAAGGAAAATCGGAACAAAAGGTGATCGAGGTGAGCTTTCCTCGCCCCGTTTACGGGGAGAGGATGCCGGCAGGCAGGTGAGGGGCAGCGCGAACCTTCAAATGCTGGCACTGCCTCTCATCCGCCCTTCGGGCACCTTCTCCCCGTGAACGGGGCGAAGGAAGAAAGGCTACGGCCTCCTGAACCCGGTCGGACCGCCGTAAAGATATCCGATGCGGGCGACGGCGTCCTTCAGCCCTTCGCGCGACACCAGCATGGTGTGGCCGTTGGCGTGGATCATCGTGTCGGCGTCGGTCATGACGGCGACATGGCCCTTCCAGAACACCAGATCGCCGCGTCGCAACCCGGAGAAATCAGGTCCCGGTTCGAGCGGCTCGCCAAGTGTCGCCGCCTGCATGTCGGAATCGCGCAGCACGTCTTTGCCGGCCATGCGCATCGCCAATTGCACAAGGCCCGAACAGTCGATGCCGAAACCGGAAGTGCCGCCCCAGAGATAGGGCGTGCCGAGAAACGCCTCGGCAACCGCGACATAGTCGGAGGCAGCTTCACTCAGCGGCCGCAGGTGGCTTGCGATCAACGCCTCGCCGGAAGGCAGGACCGCATAGTGCGTACCGCGCGTCTCGGCGGCCTCCGTCACCGTCACCGTCGATCCCATCGACAATTGTCCGGCGATCGGAAAGCGCAGATCCGGCCCGGGGTAGAGGAAGGTGCGCGGCACGCAGACGATGTGCGTCGGCGCATGGTCCCGTTTGCCCAGCATCGTGTCGGCGACGTAGCCGACATAGCCGTCGCGTTCGGCCTGGACCCAGGCCCAGCCCTCAGCGACATCGAAGACCAGGACATCGTCGCCGAACAGCGCTTGCGTGTTGACGCCGGCGTCCGGCCGCGGCGCCTTGCGCATATCGGCCACTGACGCGGTGACCCGCGCCGGCCGGCCGGCGACGAAGCGCTCGGCGGTGACCTCGCCCTTCAGCCTTGCATCGGCGAGATCGGAGCGAAAAGCGTGAAGGCGGGCATCCCTGGCAGTCAAATCGAACACTCTGTTGAAAGGTAATGCGCTCACATCGGCAGTTCGAGCGCCTTGGCGATGATACCATCGCCGAAGCGCTCGACAAAGAGCGCGCCCTCGACCGTGCGCCTGATCAGCACATTGCGCTTGTCGAGTTCATCGCGGTGACGCGAAACGAGTTTCAAAGCGCCCATCGTGTCGAGCGCGCGGGTGATCACCGGCTTGGTGACATTGAGGCGCGCGGCGAGCCCGCGCACGGTGTGCGGTGGCGGGTCGAGATAGATGGTGAACAGGATCGCCGTCTGGCGCATGGTCAGATCGGGCGCGTCGTCGCGCACCTGTGACAGCATCACTTGCTGCCACAGTCGCAAGGCCTGGCTCGGGCGCATAGCAATCGACATCGCGCCAGCATGACGGCAAATTGTTTCGGTTCCGTTTCAGTCGAGGCAATTTTGCCGGCTCCGCCTGCAACCGTCAGCCGTAGCGTTTCGCGATGATCCGCTCTAGGGCGCGGATGCCTTGTGCCTCGCCGCCGGCGGGGCCATGCGGACGATCGGCCGGGTTCCAGGCGAAGATGTCGAAATGCGCCCAGCCCTCGGTCTTTTCGACGAAGCGTTTCAGGAACAGCGCCGCCGTGATCGAGCCGGCGAAACCGTCTGATGTGACATTGTTGATGTCGGCGATTTTCGACGACAGTTTTGCATCGTAGGGCCGCCACAGCGGCATGCGCCACAGAGGGTCCTCGGCCGCGACGGAAGCCGCCGCAAGATCGGATGCCAGCGCTTCGTCACTTGTGTAGAACGGCGGCAGATCGGGGCCGAGCGCGACGCGGGCAGCCCCGGTCAGCGTCGCCATGTCGACCAGAAGCTGCGGCTCCTCCTCGTCGGCCAGCGCCAGCGCATCGGCCAGCACCAGCCGCCCCTCGGCATCCGTATTGCCGATCTCGACAGTGATGCCCTTGCGGCTCGCAAGCACATCTCCGGGCCGGAAGGCGTTGCCGGCAATCGAATTCTCAACCGCGGGAATGAGCACGCGCAGCCGCACATTCAGCCCGGCAGCCATGATCATCGAGGCGAGGCCAAGGACATTGGCAGCACCGCCCATGTCCTTTTTCATCAGCAGCATGCCGGACGATGGCTTGATGTCGAGACCGCCCGTGTCGAAGCAGACGCCCTTGCCGACCAGGGTCACCTTCGGCGCCCCTTGCTGCCCCCATCGCATATCGATCAGGCGCGGCGCGCCGGCCGACGCACGGCCGACAGCATGGATCATCGGGAAATTCCGGTCGAGGAGATCGTCACCCTTGACCACCGAGACTTCGGCCTTGTGCCTGGCGGCCAGGGTCCGCACCGCCTGCTCCAAATCTTCTGGACCCATATCGCTGGTCGGCGTGTTGACCAGATCGCGTGTCAGGAAGACGCCATCGGCGATGCGGCCTACGCGCCCGCCATCGACGCCTGCCGGCAGGCCGAAGCGCAGCGCCTTGCCTGGCTTCTTGCCGTAACGGGTGAAGACATAGCCGCCGAGCAGCAGCGCGGTCGCCGCGAGGTCCGGCTCGGCCGGCGCCGAGGCGAAATGCCAGTCGCCTTCCGGCAAGGCTTTCGACAGCGCGCCAAAGGCGAGCGCGCCTTCGCCATCGCCGATACCAAACAAGGCGCCGCCGAGCGCCCCGTTTTCGCCGGGCACGACCAGCGTCCTGCCTGCCTCGCCGGAAAAGCCGTTGGCCCTGGCCCAGGCGACAGCGGCCGGCGCAAGGCCGGCCGCGTCCAGACCGTCCCTGGCGATCAGATGGACCGGCAGCGCGCCCGGCAATGTCTTCCCGACGAGTTCGACAGGCATGCGATGTTCTCCGTGTGAGTCGCCGTTCTTAACCGTCCGTTAGGGTTAACAGAATATTTCTGCGGGAGGGAAGACGGCCACGCAATGGCCGCGCACGAATGGAGGCTTAGGTGGCCATGCCGACCAACCGCAGGATCAATGCCAGGGGAAAACGGCTCATCACCACGGCCCTTGTGCTGGCGCTGGCGGCCGGCGTCGCCGGCTGCGGAACCGACAAGCTCTCCACCGGCTCTATCGCACGCACCAGCGGCAAACCGCTTGAAAGCATGTCGGCCGGCGAACTGCACAATGCCACCGGTGCACTTGGCCAATCCTACGCGAAGAACCCCAACGACAAGCGGATGGCGACGAACTATGCGGCGGCGTTGCAGATGGATGGCGACGCCGACCAGTCGCTGGCTGTGATGCGCAAACTCGCCATCGCTTTGCCCAAGGATCGTGACGTGCTTGCCTCCTATGGCAAGGCGCTGGCCGCCAATGGCCAGTTCGAGGCGGCGCTCGACGCCGTGCGCCGCGCTCAAACACCGGAATATCCCGACTGGAAGCTGGTGTCGGCCGAAGCGGCCATCCTCGACCAGACCGGCCAGAAGGACGATGCGCGCCAGCTTTACCGCAAGGCGCTCGACCTTAAGCCGAACGAGCCTTCCGTGCTCTCCAATCTTGGCATGTCGTATGTGCTGGAAGGTGACCTGCGCACCGCCGAAACCTATATGCGCTCGGCCGCGCAGCAGCCGAATGCGGACAGCCGCGTCCGCCAGAACCTGGCACTGGTCGTCGGCCTGCAAGGCCGGTTCGACGAGGCCGAGAAGATCGCCTCGCAGGAGCTCTCGCCCGAACAGGCGCAGGCAAACGTCGCCTATCTCAGGCAGATGCTGGCCCAGCAGAATGCCTGGAG